>JAITDR010000200.1 GCA_031282465.1 Desulfovibrio sp. | reverse complement strand
TCGGTATCCGGCGGGTATTCGCCTATAACATCGGTCAGAACTGCGGAAAACTCTTTCAATGCCCTGCGCACGGCTTCCGGGCCGGGCAGGGTGTCGATTTTGTTCAAGACCGCGATCAGCCCGCCGCGCCTGCAGCGCTCACGATGCAGGCGTAGAAAATCCTTTTCTTCCGGGTACAGCGTCGCTTCTCCGAAATTGTTCGGGCACGGCGGCCTTTCCCCTCCTTCGGAAACGCTTTCCAGTACTCCGCAAGGACTGTGTTGCCGGGAGAGACGTTCGGTGTCCGTAGCGCGAGGCGGATGGTCTTCTCCTGCGCGGGCGCGGATTTGCCCGGTGCGGGAAGGCGGCGTCCGCTCTTCTGAAACGACTGCATTTCCAGAGCGGGCGGGATCCAAGACATCCGACGCTTCAGGATTCACCACATCACGTACGTCTTTGACGAAGATGACGAGGTCTGCCTGCTCCGCCAAGGCGCCGGCCCGGCGCATGCCTTCCGATTCCACAGTTCCGCCGCCTGCGCGCAGGCCCGCAGTGTCGGCCAGCCGTACTTCCAGCCCGCCCAGATTCAGTGATTCTTCCAGATAATCACGCGTAGTCCCCGGCGCTTCGGACACGATGGCCCGCTCTCGTCCGAGCAGGGCGTTCAGAAGACTGGATTTCCCCGCGTTGACGCGCCCGACCAGCACGGCGGACGCTCCTTCGCGCCAGAAACGCGCCCGTTCGTATGCCGAGAGCAGGCGACGCAACGTAGATGCGCAGTCGTCAATCCGCTGCCTGAACGCTGCTTCCCCCAGGTGTTCCGCTTCTTCCTCTGGAAAATCGGCATCAAGCACGCATTGCAGGCGCAGGTCGTCCAGAGCGACGCGCAAGCGCGCTGTTTCCCGTCCCAGCGCCCCGCCGAGCTTGGCGGCGGCCAGACGTGCCCCCGCGCCGGTGCGGGCGTCGCACAACTCGGCGACGGCTTCGGCCTGGGTCAAATCCAGGCGGCCGTTCAGAAAAGCGCGCCGGGTGAAGTCCCCAGGCCCGGCGGGCACGGCTCCGGCCGCGACCGCCGCTTCCAGCAGGGCGGCGCAGATCCCCGGCCCGGCGTGGCAGTGCAGTTCTCCGACGTCGTCACCCGTTGCCGAGGCCGGCCCCGGCATGTACACGGCCAGCGCCTCGTCCAGAATTTCCCCCCGGCCGTCCAGGACGCGTCCGTAGTGCAGGCGGCGCGGCTGAAAGACAAAACCGGCGCCGCATCGCACAGCCGCAGGGGCCTCCGCCCCGCCTTGTTCCGAGAGATTGTCTGCTCCGTCCCGCGCTGAAAGAGCGCCGGCGCTGCTCCGCGTCGAAAGAGCGACTGCCTCGTTTGGCGCCGTTGTATCGCGCGCGCCGCTCTGCGCAGGGGTACCGCCTGCCCGGCTCCGCGCAGGAGCGAAAAGCCGCCTGAGTACGGCGAGCGCGTCCGGCCCGCTCAGGCGCAGCACGGCTATGCCGCCGCGGCCCGGCGGCGTCGCTATGGCCGCTATGGTGGAGTGTTCGTCTGCCCCGTGCATGGTTCTGATACGCAGAATCACCTAAAAATGCATGATGAGAAGAATCGCCTGAGCAAGCGCAGGGCCGACCGGGAGATCATCGACTTTACACCGGTTCAGGCCGACCCCGGCGATGAGGGGGTCCGGGGGAAATCATTTCCCCCGGCTGCCGGAGGCAAATAAATCAACATTGCAAGCCTCTAATGTTCGGCCTTGCGCCTGCTCAGGCCGACGCCGGAGGCATATAAATCAGCACTAATCCCCATTGTCCCGCTCGGAATCGTCGGCACTGTAGACTCCGTCGGCTTCGCGCAGGCGTTCTTCCAGCGCCCGGCGCTGTTTGCGTTCGCGCGTGCCGGCCGGTTTCATCTCTTCAAAGGCGCGCGAGCGTTTCTGCTTGCGGGCGAAAATAAGAAACCCCGTATGCGCCGTCATGCGGTCCGCCGGACGCAGACGGTCGGCCACAGCTTTCCAGGGGCGCACAAGCACTTCCTCAACTTCCACA
This sequence comes from Desulfovibrio sp., assembly GCA_031282465.1. GTDB lineage: Bacteria > Desulfobacterota > Desulfovibrionia > Desulfovibrionales > Desulfovibrionaceae > Frigididesulfovibrio. The sequence goes on along the minus strand of JAITDR010000200.1, from coordinate 3,606 downwards.
TCGTCGAAATCGCGTGTTTCCATGCCTCTGAGCAGCGTGGATACCTGTTCGGCCGTGGGGAGCAGGAAAGCGAAAAGTCCGCCCCCTTTGACGGCGTCAAGGGATTGGTCCAGGTACAGCCACGGTTCGCGCAGGTCCAGAAACAGAGCGTCGGCATCCGTCTGTTCAAAGCCTTCGGCTATGTCGCGCTCGTACTGGGTGACGTTGCCGCCGACACCCGCCCATTCCAGGTTGCGCCGGCAGAGTTCGAAAAATTCCCGCCGCGCCTCGTAACTGTATACCTTTCCCGACTCGCCGCTGAACCAGGAAAGGGCCAGGGTCATGCTCCCCGACCCCGATCCGGCTTCGATGACCCGGCTGCCGTTGCCGACGCCCAGGCGCATGCAGATGTAGCCGATATCCTTGGGATACAGAATCTGGGTGCGGCGTTTGACGCCGCGCGTCAAATCATACAGGGACGGCTTGAGAACGCGGCAGGGAACCCCCTTGAGGGTAGCGACTTCCGTGCCGAAAGGCGTCTCGGCCAGCAATGCGGCCGGGATGACCCCGTCGTTGCCGTGGATATCCTGACCCGGCACAAGACGGCGCAGGCTGCGCCGCCCGCCGGGCGGGACAAGGATGAACAGTTCGCCGTAAGCGGGCACAATCGTCTCGTCAGTCTCTGAACACCGCGCCGGTCGACGCCGAGCCGACTTGCCGGGCGTAGCGGCGGAGCAGGGGAGATTCTATCGGTTTGTGCGGGGCTTTGAGGGTCTTGAAACGCGCATGTATCTCCTCGTCGCTCACCAGCAGGTCCAGACGCCGGCCGGGGATGTCTATGAGGATTCCGTCCCCGTCGCGCACCACGCCGATTACGCCGCCGTCCGCAGCCTCAGGGGAGACGTGTCCCACGGCCGCGCCGCGCGATCCGCCGGAAAAGCGTCCGTCGGTGACAAGGGCCACATCGCCGTCCAATCCCATGCCCGCTATGGCCGACGTCGGGGTAAGCATTTCACGCATGCCCGGCCCGCCCCGCGGCCCTTCATAGCGCACCACCACACAGTCGCCGGCTTTGATTCTGCCGCCCAGTATTGCGGCAGTCGCGTCTTCCTCGGAATCGAACACCCTGGCCGTGACCGTGCGCCGCATCATGGAGGGCAACACGGCGAACTGCTTGACCACCGCGCCTTCCGGGGCCAGCGTTCCCTTGAGTATCGCAATGCCGCCTTCCGGGAAATGCGGATCGGACAACGGACGAATAACTTCCGGATTTTTGACGGCGGCTTTCAAGGCTTTCAGGTTTTCAGCGACGCTCAGGCCGGTGACGGTCAGGGCGTCGCCGTGCAGCAGCCCGCCCGCCGACAGTTCGGCCATCACAGCGGGGATGCCGCCGGCCTCGTGCAGGTCCTGGATATGCGGAAGCCCCGCCGGGGAGAGCTTGCACAGGTTAGGCGTCTTGCGGCTGACGGCGTCGAACATGTCCAGTGAAAGACCCAGCCCGGCCTCGCGGAAAATTGCGGGCAGGTGCAGAACGGTGTTGGACGACCCGCCGAGGGCCATGTCCACTGCGGCGGCGTTGGCAACGGACTTGTCCGTCACGATGTCGCGGGGCGTGAGGTGTTTTTCGAGAAGGGTCATGACTTGGACCCCGGCGCGCTTGGCCAGGCGGATGCGGTCCGCGGACACGGCCGGAACGGTGCCGTTGCCCGGCAAGGCCAATCCTATGGCCTCGGCCAGACAGTTCATGGTGTTGGCGGTGTACATGCCGGCGCATGAGCCGCAGCCGGGGCAGGCGTTTTCCGCCATTTCCTCAAGTTCGTCCAGGCTGACGGCCCCCACACGCGCCCGACCGACGCCTTCAAACACGCTGATCAGGTCGCTCCGCCCGCGACCCGGCAGAGGCGCGCCGGCGAGCATGGGTCCGCCGCTGACCAGCACCGCCGGAATGTTCAGGCGCAGCATGGCCATGAGCATGCCCGGCACGGTTTTGTCACAGTTCGGGATCAACACCAGGGCGTCGAAGGGATGGGCGGTGGCCATGATTTCCACGGAATCGGCGATGATTTCTCTGCTCGGCAGGGAAAACTTCATGCCTTCATGGTTCATCGCCAGACCGTCGCATACCGCTATGGCCGGAAACTCAAGAGGTGTGCCGCCGGCGTCGCGCACGCCGGCCTTGACCGCATCGGCAAGGGTCCGCAGGTGCAGATGGCCGGGCACGACTTCGTTGAAACTGTTGACCACGCCGACCAGAGGACGGCGGATCTCCTCCCCGGTCAGGCCGAGAGCATAAAGGAGCGAACGGTGCGGGGCCTTTTCCGGTCCCTGCGTCATGCGCAGGCTGCGTTGAGCTTTCATCAAAACTTCCTTTGTGGTTTGAAATTTCACACTTTTAGGGAGATTGTGCGGGCAGTTTCCGGCGAAGCCGGGCGGGCGAAGCTACATGGCGACCTGTACGGCGTCCGCCGCCTTCTGCGCCTTGGCGACGGCCTCCTCAAGACTCGCGCCGAGGGCCAGGGCGACGCCCATGCGTCTGCGGCCGGCAATTTCCGGTTTCCCGAAAAGCATGAGTGTGGTGTCCGGTTCGCGCAGAGCTGTGTCCAAGTCGCAGTAGACGGGTTTGTTGCTGTGCCCGTGGGGCAGGATGACGGCCGATGCCGCCGGGCCGCAGCACCGGACGGCAGGAACGGGCAATCCGAGCAACGCCCGGACATGCAGCGCAAATTCCGAAAGGTTCTGGGAAATGCAGGTCACAAACCCTGTATCATGCGGTCTGGGAGAAACTTCGCTGAAATAGACCGTGTCTTTTGCTCCGTCTCTGGCCTTCTTCACGAACAATTCGACTCCGAAAATGCCGCGTCCGCCCAAAGCGGAAGTCACGCGTTCCGCTGTCTCCCTTGCGGCGGCGAGGGCTTCCGGGCTCATGGGCTGCGGTTGCCGGGAGCTGCGGTAGTCGCCGTCTTCCTGATAATGACCTATGGGTTCGCAAAAGGTCGTGCCTGCGGCGTGGCGCACGGTCAGCAGTGTGATTTCATAGTCAAAATCAATGAAGCCTTCAATGATGACGCGCCCTCTGCCGCCGCGCGCGCCTTCCTGTGCGTATTGCCAAGCCTGCTCGAGCCCGGCTGGGACGCGCAGCACGCTTTGCCCTTTGCCGGAGGAACTCATCACCGGCTTGACTACACAGGGCATGCCCACAGCATGGACGGCTTCCGTAAACTCCGTGAAATCGCCGGCAAAGCGGTAGGGGGAAGTGAGCAGGCCGAGTTCTTCGGCTGCCAGCCTGCGGATGCCTTCGCGGTTCATGGTCAGGCGGACGGCTCTTGCCGAGGGCGTTACGTTGAAGCCTTCCCGTTCCAGTTCTTCCAGAGTTTCCGTGGCGACGGCTTCGATTTCCGGGACGATGTATGCGGGCCGTTCTTTTTCGATGAGGGCGCGCAGGGCGCGGCCGTCGAGCATGGAGACGACGCGGCTGTGCTGCGCGACCTGCATGGCCGGTGCGCCGGCGTAACGGTCTACGGCGATGACTTCCAGTCCCAGGCGGACGGCTTCAATCGCGACCTCGCGTCCGAGTTCTCCGGAGCCGAGGAGCATCAGTCTGGTTGCGGAGGCGCTGTACGGTGTGCC
>JAITDR010000191.1 GCA_031282465.1 Desulfovibrio sp. | reverse complement strand
AGCCGGCGGTGCGAGACTGCTGCGTGGTCGGTGTTCCTTCCGCTGACCTGGGAGAAGAGCCGGCGGCCTTCGTTGTGCTGCGGGAAGGCTTTTCCTCTGCCGTGGAAGAGGCATTGCGGACGGCGCTCGCCGGTTCGCTCTCGGCGTCTCACGTACCTCGACAGTGGAGGTTTGTGGAAGAATTACCGAGGAACGCACTGGGCAAGATAATGCGGAACCTCCTGCGGCAAACGCGATAGAGTTTTTCCTTCGGCTTTGCATGACTGATTGACTTCTCTGTAAGCATGACGTGACAACCTTCTCATGAGATAAAGGGTTACTCACACGCCGTGGTGAGTACTCACACTTCTTACTCACAAAAGCAGTCGGCTGCAACCGGCATAAGCGGGAATCAGTGGTAAACAAAAAGCTCTCAAAGTCAAAGCCCGCCTAGCTTTTTGGAACTAGACGGACTCAGGTGAACTTTAACTTGGCGGAGGGAGAGGGATTCGAACCCCCGATAGGCTTTCACCTATGCCGGTTTTCAAGACCGGTGCCATCAACCGCTCAGCCATCCCTCCGCTGAAGACGCCTCATGACGGCATTGTCTAGCCTGATCCCCGGAAATATTCAAGAGCATGCCGACAGCATAATCCACCACCCCTTTGTGCGGAGCAAGGTGCAAGCCCCGATTTGCGTGTACATCACACGCTCAGGCGGATCATTTTCGCACGCCGCTCAACATCAGGGGAGCGCCTCTCAAAAAAATCTGAAAAAAGTAGAAAAAAATACATTTCAGCACGAAAAAAGATGTTTAATGGACTTGTGAGCTATTCAGATCGCCATATCGCGGCATTACAACGTTCGGCTTCCACGCCGGCCGGTACGCGAACCGGGAAGCGCTTTGCCGTTTCGACCTATGTTGCGCTGCTGATCGTTTTTTGGACGGGGGCAGTCGCTGTTTCCCTGCTTTTCAATATCTCCCGCTCGCAAACGATTGCCGAACAATCCGCCCTTATCCAGGCCCGCACCGCCTTTGAAAAGGATATCTTTTACCGGCGCTGGAATTCCGGACTCGGCGGCGCGTATGTGAAAGTTACCGACGAGACGCAGCCGAACCCGTATCTTGCGGATGACCCGACGCGGGATATTCCCGGTCCGGGCAATGTCCCCCTTACAAAAATCAACCCCGCGTATATGACTCGTCTGGTACACGAACTCGGCGAACTGAAGTCCGGCATTCGCGGTCATATCACCAGCACGAAGCCCATCCGGCGCGAAAACGCAGCCGACGCTTGGGAAGAGAAGGGATTGCTCCGTCTGCAAAAGGGCGACGTTGGCGAGGTTGCGGAAATTCAGTTCATGGACGGCAAGGAATACCTGCGCTACATTTCTCCGTTGGTCACGGAGGAGAGTTGCTTGGCCTGCCACGCCTCCCAAGGATACAAGGTAGGGGATCAGCGTGGAGGCATAAGCGTTTCCGTGCCGATGGAGCCGATCCGAGTCGGCGCCCGCGCTGCCGTCGCTACCCTCGCGTTGTCGCATGCCGGCATGTGGTTCGTTGGAGTCTTGGCCTTTGCGCTTGGCGGTGTGAGACTGGACCGCCAGATGCGTGAACGGGAGGAGCTCCGTGCGTCAAAGGAGGCCGCCGAACGCGCCGCCGGGGCGAAAAGCGAATTTCTGGCCGTCATGAGCCATGAACTCCGAACACCCATGAATGCCGTCATCGGCATGACGACGCTTGCCAAGTCGGCTGCCGACATCGAAAAAAAAAATTACTGTTTGGACAAGATAGAAAACGCCTCCAAGCATCTGCTCGGCATCATCAACGATATTTTGGACATGTCGAAGATAGAGGCGAACAAATTAGAACTTTCCCCCACGAATTTCAATTTCGAAATCATGTTGCTGGATGTGATGGATGTCGTCAATTTCCGCATGGCAGAAAAACTATTGCGGTTTACGGCGAGCATCGATGAACGCATCCCCGCCGTGCTGAAAGGAGACAGCCGGCGCTTGGCGCAGGTTCTCTCGAATTTGTTGGGCAATGCCGTAAAATATACTCCGAGGAGCGGCAGCATCAGCCTTGAAGCGCGTTTGATGTCGGAGGACGACACCGGCTGCATTCTGCAGGTCAGAGTGGTGGATACCGGCATAGGTATCGTCAAGGAAGCGCTCCCCCGCTTGTTTACGCCCTTTGAGCAGGCCGAAGGCGGCATATCGCGCAAATTCGGCGGCGCAGGGCTCGGTCTGGCCATATCCAAACGCATCGTCGAAATGATGGGCGGCCGGATATGGGCGGAATCCGAACCGGGCAAAGGTTCCGTCTTTACTTTCACCATACGGGCCGAGCGGGGCACGGTTCCGGACGCATGTCCGTCTGCGGACGGCAACGCGCCTGTTGACGACGACGGCGTTGCCCGGGTGGACACGGCCGGGCAGTTTGCCGGCCGTCATGTGCTTCTGGCCGAGGATATTGAACTTAATCGGGAAATTGTCGTCACCCTGCTTGAGCCGACGGGCCTGACCGTCGACTGCGCGGAAAACGGCGCTGAGGCTCTGCGGATGTTCAGCGCGCAGCCCGAGCGCTATGACTTGATTTTTATGGACGTGCAGATGCCCGAGATGGACGGCTTTGAAGCCACCCGCAGAATACGCGGGTTGGATACGCCGCGCGCGAGAGAGATTCCCATTGTCGCCATGACCGCGCACGTTTTCCGCGAAGACATCGAACGCTGTCTCCAGGCGGGCATGGTAGCCCATGTGAGCAAGCCGCTTGACCACAACCTCCTTATGGCCGTATTGAAGAGATACCTTCCCCCTTGCCTCAATACGGTCAGACCGGCTCAAGCTCTCCGTTCGCCGCAAGTTCCCTGAGCGACCGCACGTCGGACGACTGCAACCGGCACTAATCGGAGAAGGTATACTTCAACATGGGCCTTTCTTCAAATCAACCGCCTGAACGGCTATACATAAATGTAGAGTTGCTTGAAAAAGCCATTCAACAAGCCTATGATACGCTTGCTCTTGTAGATCATCAAGACGGTAATTTTTGGAAAAATGAAAACACCGAATTATATGAATTATGTATTAAGCATGTAATTGAAGTTATTAAATTTCTTGAAAGTATACATCAATATGCCGGAGTCCTGGAAGAAAAGTATATTGAGATAATCGACAACATTCTGGACAGATTGGCAAATTTTCATGTTCGTTTGCTGTTGAAAACAAACAAAGAATTTAAGGCAGCTTTCGGCACACCACAAACATTACTGCATGCATGGCCGCAAGACGAAACTGAGAAAGACAAAAAGTAGAAATTTGTTGCGGGATGAATATCCGCAGGCCGATGCGCCGGCGTCGGGCGTTCAAATTTGCCCGTGTGTTTCTTTGCAGAAAAAAAGCCCCGCAGGGGCGGGGCTTTTCAGAAGCCGCGGACGTGAAAATGAGGAACAATTTTTCGTTCGCGACGTTCTTGCATGGAGGCAGCAGAAGTCCGGCATCTTACGGCTGCGACAACTTCCGGTGTTGCCGCTCCTGTAATTTGCACATCGTAAAAGTATCCGACCCGTGAAGGTAAGTCAAGAAAATAGGAATAAGAATTATTATTATTCTCTGCAACAAGACTGCCGGTGTCTCCCCAAACATATTCCAGGGGCAATCCTCCTTCCGGTGACCGCGTTTTTTCAGAGAATTATCCGCAGACAGGAAAGCCCCGCGAGGAGAAGCGGGGCTTCGCTGACGCCGCAAACGAGAAAACGAGGAACAGTCTCACATTCGCGGCGGCCTTGCATGGAGACTGCAAGGCGTCGACATCACGCGGCAACGGCATCTTTCGGTATTGCCGCAGCCTGAATTGTGACAGTCTATCCGATGCGGCAAACCCGGTCAAGCGGGTAGGGAATATTTTCTATCCCGGCGAGTCTGTTTCGACTGTTCTCCTGAGTTTTGTGTTTTTTTGATGCAGCAGAGTAGCGCATCAAGCTCCGACATCTCTGCCGAGCCGGCGGGGCTGAATGTTTTCAGTGGTTGCTGCCTCAGCTACCTTACCGGCGTATTCCCCTTCAGCTTAACGGGCACCGTAACCATACCTCGATTCGGGACGTTATAGCGGCCCATGCTGTAGCCGTTGACAAACAGTTCAATTTTTTCACCGCAGGCATTGGGGCCGAGATCCAAAAAGTAGTACCCCTTGCGTGGGAACTGCGCATGTTGGTTGTTCCAACTTGTTGCCACGCGCACTCCGCTGCCGCCGCTTACGCCGGAACCGTCGCCATGCTCGATTGGTCCGTCAAAACCGCAGGCCGCCGCCTGTCCCTGACCGAAGCACACAATACCGGCCAGAAGCAGAAAGGTCTTCAGGTTCAGTTGCATTTACAGCCTCCTCGGTTGCTGTTGACGTGATCGTAGAGGATTTCGAGTTTCTTGAATTTTCAGCGCGTCAACCTGCACGGGCAGGCGCACGATCAGATATATCGCTTCGGACAGAGTCCGGAAAATCAGTGAATGATTTTGGAGAGAAAATCCACGGCGCGCAGGGTTTGGGGGGTTTTGAAAAAAATCTCTTTGGGGGTGTCTTCAACGATGCGTCCTTCGTCCATAAAGAGAATCCGGTTGGCCACCTGGCGGGCGAAGCCCATTTCATGGGTAACGACGATCATGGTCATGCCTTCGTAAGCCAGGGTGACCATGACCGTCAAAACTTCCTTGATCATTTCCGGGTCCAGGGCGCTGGTCGGTTCATCAAAGAGCATGGCCACGGGATCCATGCACAGGGCGCGGGCTATGGCCGCGCGTTGCTGCTGGCCGCCGGAGAGCCGGCTGGGGTGTTTGCGGGCGTGTTCCAGCATGCCGACTCGCTGGAGCAGGCTCAGGGCCTTTTCTTCAGCCTCTTCCTTCCCGCGTTTCAGAACCTTGCGCTGGGGCAGAAGGAGATTTTCCATGACGCTCAGATGCGGGAACAGTTCAAAATGCTGGAAGACCATGCCCACTCTGGCGCGCAGCTCGGCCATGTTCGTACGTTTGTCCGTGACCTTGATCTTGTCCACGACAATCTCGCCTTCCTGCACCGGCTCCAGCCCGTTGACGGTTTTAATGAGGGTAGATTTGCCGTAACCCGAGGGGCCGCAGACTACAACCACCTCGCCTTTACTGATGCCGGCGCTGCATGAGTCCAGCACCTTGAAATGACCGTACCATTTGGAAACTTTATCGAGATAAATCATCAGATTGCCCGTTTCCGTTCCGACAAGGCGCGTTTCAGGAAATCAACCAGCCTGGACGCGGCGAAGCATATCCCGAAATAGACCAGGCCGGCAAAAAGAATCATGGCCGGCTCATAGCCGTTGGTCTTGCCGATGGTCACCGCCGTGCGGAAAAAATCCCCAAGGCCCAGGATATAGACCAAGGCGGTATCCTGAAAAAGGATGATGCCCTGGGTCAGCAGAAGGGGAGCCATGGCGCGGAAGGCCTGGGGGAGCAACACCAGGCGCAGGGCTTGGGGCATGGTCATGCCCAGAGCCAGGGCGGCCTGGGTCTGGCCTCTGGAGATGCTGCCGAGTCCGGCCCGGATGATTTCGGCATAATAGGCGGACTCAAACATGGTAAACGCGGTTATGGC
>JAITDR010000145.1 GCA_031282465.1 Desulfovibrio sp. | reverse complement strand
GCCGCAAGAGCGGGACATCCCGGACGCGCCCCTGCGCCTGCTCTCGCCGGAAGCGGCGTTCATTACGCTGTCCATGTTGAAAGAAGACGGAGAATATGTCGTCTCTTTCGGCCGGCGGGTGCCGGTATACAAAAAGACCGGGACGTCCAACGGCTTCCGCGATGCGTGGACGGCGGGCATAGTGGGGCAGTATGTGCTTGTGGTCTGGGCCGGCAACTTCGACAACACGGCCAACCCGTTGCTCACGGGCAGCGGGACGGCGGCTCCGCTGTTTATGGAGGCGGCGGCCGCCCTGGGCAACCTGTATCCGCTGGAGGACAAGGTCGGGTCGGGCAGGCGGGATCTGCGGCTCCGGCAGGTGGAGGTATGCAGGGCGAGCGGCGACCTCGACACGGCGCTCTGCGGGGATACCGTGCAGACGCTGTTTATTCCCGGCGTGTCGCCTGTGCGCTCTTCAGGTATTTTCCGGACCATCCTCGTCGACCGCAGGACGGGGCTGCGGGCCTGCACGCCCGTGCCGGGGCACACGGAAGAGAAGGTATGGGAATTCTGGCCGACGGACATGCGGCGGATTTTCCTGCAGGCAGGCATCGTCAAAGCGCCGCCGCCGCCTTTCGGCCCGGAGTGCGCGGCCGGGACGTCGCCGGACGCGGAGGGCATGCCGGGCGACGCGCCCCGCATCCGCATCCCCAAGGCGGGCGTCACGTACAGGATACAGCTCTCGGACCCGGCGCGCAGCCGCATTCCGCTCAGCGCCGACGCGGATGCGGACGCGGGCAAAGTTTTCTGGTTTGCGGGCGACAGCTATCTGGGGTCGGTCAAACCGGGGGAGCATCTGCTCTGGACGCCGCCGACCGGCGTGACCGAATTGCGGGCCGTGGACGACCTGGGGCGCGCCGGCCGTCAGACGCTCCGCGTGCTTGCCGTGCCGTGAGGAAGGCTTGCTGTAGTCCCGAATCGGGATTATAGTATGTTTATGCGCATTATTGCCGTCTCAACGCTGAAGTCTTTTTGGGAAAACAACGCGGCCTGTGCGGACGCGAAAGAACCGTTGCTCGCCTGGTTCAGATTTGCTCTTCACGCGGACTGGGCGTCACCGGCCGCGGTCAAATCCGATTTTCGGAACGCAAGCGTCCTCCAAGGCGGAAGAGTGATTTTCAACATCGCGGGGAACAAATACCGGCTGGTGGTCAAGATAAACTATCCGTACCGGGTGATTTACATCCGTTTTGTCGGTACCCATGCCCAGTACGATGCAGTTGACTCACAGACGATATAAGGAGATTTTCATGCATGTTACCCCGATACGCAATGAAGAGGATTATCATGATGCACTACGGCAAATAGAACTGCTTCTGGATGCCGAACCAGGAACGCCTGAAGGTGACCGGCTTGACGTCATGGTGACGCTTGTTGAGGCCTACGAGCGTAAGCACTATCCGCTTGATCTGCCGGATCCGATTGAATCCATTAAATTTCATATGGAACGCCGAGGCATGACACCGAAAGATTTACAGCCGATGATAGGTCGAATGAACCGTGTCTATGAAGTGCTGAACTATACTCGCCCCCTTACATTATCCATGATTCGCAAGTTGCATGGGGAACTCGGCATTCCTGCCGACAGTCTGATCAAGGAACCCGCCGGCAAATACGCCTGACGCAGGGCATTCTTTCAAAGCAGAAGTTCCACTTCAAGCGTTACTTGCTGTAGACGACCGGCATGCCGTCGCGCAGGCGGTCCACCCCGTCAGTCACCACAACGTCGCCCGCGCGCAGACCTTCTTCCACCACGGACTCCCCGTCGTGCGTGTAACCGGGGCGAATGTTCCGTACGACCGCCCTGCCGTCTTCCACAGCGTAGACAAAAGCCCCTTCATTGTTGCGCTGTACGGCCGAAGTCGGGATAAGCAGCGCATCCTTGAGCGTTGCAACCCGCAGGCGGACATTCACGAAACGGTTGGGAAAAAGCAGACCCTCCTTGTTGGTGAAAACCGCCTTGGCCTTTACCGTGCCTGTACTCGTATCTATCTGGTTGTCTATGGTCAGCAGCTCGCCGTTTTCGATAAGCGTCCCGTCCTGCCCCCGCACTTCCGCAAGAAGAGGCTCGCCGCCGGACATGGCCTTCAGCACGTCGCCTATCTGATTCTCGACCAGCGTGAAAATCACGTTCATAGGTTGTAATTGCGTGATGACCACGATACCTGTGTCGTCCGAGGCGCGAATCATGTTGCCGGGGTCTACCCTGCGCAGACCGGCCCTGCCGGAGACGGGCGAGCGGATGCTGCAGTATTCCAGCATGAGGTCTGCTTCAGCCACGGCGGCGCGACCGGACGTCACAGCGCCCTCCTGCCTGCCGACTTCGCCTTCCTGGGCTTCAAGCTGCTGCGCGGACACGGAATGTTCTTTGATAAGTTTCCGGTAACGCTCCAACTCACGCCGAGCCTGATTGAGCAGGGCTTCGTCCGTGGCCAGCGCGCCGGCGGCCTGCTGCAACTGCGCCTTATACGGTCTGGGGTCGATTTCCGCCAGCAGGTCGCCGGCAGACACCATCTGCCCTTCGACAAAATGCAGGGCCGTGAGCTCTCCGTCCACCCGACTCCTGACGGTCACCGTATGCGGGGAGGTCGCGGTGCCCAGGGCACGGATGAAGACATCCACATCGGCTGCGCGCGCCGTTGCAACACGCACCGTTCGCGGTTGGGGGGGCGGCCCGCCTTCACGCCCGGCACCCTGAAAGTGGCTGTAGGCGTACAAACCGATACCGAACAACAGTGCCGCAAGTACGAAACGCAGCACTCTGTTGCGCACGGCGCGTTCGTTCATCTCCGAACCGCCTTTGCGGGCCTATACGCGCGCCGCCAGGCGCCCGTCGGCGTCACGGGCGCGCGTATCCTTGCCGGGACGAAAATCTTCGCGGTTGATGTCCGCGCTCATGGCCAGCAAGATGGGGCTGGCGATGAAAATGGAAGAGGTCGTGCCCATAAAGACGCCGATGAACACGGCGAGCGCAAAGTCGAAAATGACGCCGCCCCCGAAAACCAACAACGCCAGAACCGCAATCAACGTGGTGCCGGAGGTCAGCACCGTGCGGGACATGGTCTGGTTGATGCTGCGGTTGATCACCGTCCCCAGAGGGGTCACAATGTCGCTGCGCAGGTTTTCCCGGATGCGGTCATAGACGATGATGGTGTCGTTGAGGGAATAGCCCACAACGGTCAACAGCGCGGCGATGGTGGTGAGATCGAATTCCCTGCCGCACAGGGCATACAAGCCCGCGGTTATCAGTACGTCGTGCAATATGGAAACGACGGCGCCGATGGCAAACACCAGCTTGAAGTGCCGGCAGAGAAGCAGGGTCAGTACAACGGCGACCGGAACCAGAAAAATCCTGTCCAGACCGAAACGGCTGAGGCCGAAGGTGGACGCGCCGAGTACCAGGGCGATGAAACACGCCGTAAACCAACGCCGCTCGAAACGACCGGACACGTATATTGAAATGAGCAAAATGGCGTAATACAGAGCTTCCAGGGCCTGGGCGCGCAAATCCGCCCCGACCTTGGGGCCGACCATTTCCAGCCGCATGATTTCGTAACCGGCCCCGTCGAGTCCGGCGCTCAGCGCGTCGTTCACGATTTTGCTCAACCCGTCGGCGCTCTCGCTCATGGCGGCGATACGCAGCACATAGTCCGTTCCGTCCGTGCCGTAGCTCTGGACCACAAGGCCGGGCAGGGTGCTGCCGTCCAGCGCCTGCTTCAGATGCTCATCGGATACGGGTCGGGCGAACTTGACCTGCACGACGGCGCCGCCCGCGAAATCAATACCGTAACGCGGTCCGCCGGTGTAAATGAAGGAAGCCAGTCCCGCAAGAATGAGCAGGACGGATACGGCGTAGGCATAGCGACGGATGCCGACGAAGTCGATATTCAGCGTATTGGGTATGAGATGCAGTCCCATGCGTTCTCCGATGAGGGGAGTCGGCCCGGGCAAGCGCAAGGCCGACTGGTTTGCCGTATCCCCGATGAGGGGGTCCGGGGGAAATCATTTCCCCCGGTCGCCGGCGTCCGTGCCGGCGTCAGATGCTGATTGCGCGGCCTCTTTTGCCCGTCCAGAGATCGAACAGGATGCGGGAAATAAAGACGGCCGTGAACATCGACGCCAGAACGCCTATGGTCAGGGTGACGGCAAAGCCGCGCACCGGGCCGGTGCCGAATTGGTAAAGAATCAGGGCGGCTATGATGGTGGTGACGTTCGAGTCCACTATAGCCAGCATGGCGCGGGAAAACCCTGCGTCCACCGCCGCCGCCGTACTCAGACCCTGCCGCATTTCCTCGCGTATGCGCTCGAAAACCAGCACGTTTGCGTCCACGGCCATGCCTATGGTCAGCACAATACCCGCAATGCCGGGCATGGTCAGCGTTGCCCCGAACAGGGCCATGCCCGCCAGAATCAGCAGAATGTCGAGAATCAGCATGCAGCCCGCTATCAGGCCGGACACCCCGTAATACACCACCATGAACGCCATGACGGCCGACCCGCCGACCACGGCCGCCGTCACGCCGCTACGGATGGACTCCTGCCCGAGGGTAGGGCCGACCTCGCGCTGCTCCAGAACCAGGACCGGCGCGGGCAGCGCGCCTGCGCGCAGCACGACGGCCAGATCGCCGGCCGTGGCGGGCGTAAAGTTGCCGGTAATGCTGGCCCGACCTCCGGAAATCTTTTCTCTGATGACGGGCGCGGAATACACCTTGCCGTCCAGCACGATGGCCATGCGCTTGTTGACGTTTTCTTCGGTAAGCCGGCTGAAGATGTCCGCGCCGCGCCGGTCGAAGGACAGGCTGACCATGGCTTCGCCGTTGGGAGTGAAGGTCGGCGCCGCATCGCTGATGCGGTCGCCGGTGAGCACGGCCGCGTCGTCGACGGCAATGCTCTCCTGCACGAGCCTGCCGTAAGAGTCCTTGTACTCCATGGGCAGAATGCGCGCGCCGCGCGGCGGAATTTTGCTCTTGGGGTCCATCTCGCGCACCATGCGGAATTCCAGGTGCGCCGTCTTGCCGATGATTTCCACAGCTCGCCGCGTATCGGTCAAACCGGGGAGCTGAATGCTGATACGGTTGCCGCCCTGTTCCTTGCGCACGTCCGGCTCGGCCACGCCGAACTGGTCGATGCGGTTGCGTATGGTGGTCAGGGCCTGGTCCACCGTAAGATTCACCAGCCTGTCGCGGGCGGCCGGAGTAAACTCCAGAACGCAGCGCAGCCTGCCGCCCGCTTCGGGCGTTGCCGACGCAAGGCGCAACTGGTCGAAATTTTCTTCCAGCAGGCTCGTCAGTTGGGCCTGTTTTTCCTGCGCGGTCAGAAAAAACTCCAGTTGCGCGCCGTTGACGAGCGCGGGCCGGGTCATGAGTATGCCCTTGGCGCCCGCTTCACGCATAATATCCTGCCCGGCCTGGGCCAGTGAAGTTTCCAGAGCCTTCTGCGCTTCCACTTC
>JAITDR010000104.1 GCA_031282465.1 Desulfovibrio sp. | reverse complement strand
GAGGCGGCATCGTAGGTCGCTTTGATGCCGTTATCCTCAAACTTCGAGGCGTCGAAGTCGGCGTAGCTCGCTTCGCCTTGGGCTCCCGTTGCCGGGACCGTGATTTCCCAGTTCAGCGTGGTGTCCGCCTCGCTCGGCGAAGACTGCCCGATGGTGAAGACAAGATCGTCGCCTTCCACCACAAAGGCCGCCGTGCCGTCCGTCACATAGGCGTCCGGATCGTCAGGGTCGGGATGCTTGGGATCAACCGGTCCGACGCGCAGGTCGTTGTCGATAATCGTGCCCGTGTACTCGCCCATGCCGGCAAGTGCCGTATTGTCGGCATCCGCGTTTTGCGGGTTGGAGAGTACCAGGGTCAGGTTTTCGTCAAATTCGACAGAGGAGTCTTCCTTCGTAGGAATGGTGACGGCGCCCGTCCGCTCGCCCGCCTTGATGGTCGCCGTGCCGGACAGGGTCCAACTGTCGGAGGCGGGATCGTATGTCGCCGTGATGTCGTGATCCCCGAACTTCGAAGCGTCAAGGTCGTCGTAGCCCGCTACGCCCTGCGCGCCGGTCGCCGGAAGCGTAATGCTCCAGTCCACCGTGGTATCCGCCGTGCTCGGCGACGACTGCCCGATCGTGAAAACCAGATTCTCGCCTTCAACGGCGAAAGCTGCGCTGCCGTCCGTTACAAAACTCGACGGGTCGTCCGGGTTCCGGCCCGGATCAATCGGCCCTATCTGCAGGTCGTTGTCCCTGATTGTGCCGATGTATTCGCCCGTGCCGCCGGCAAACGCAATTTCATCAGCCGCGTCGTTCCGCGCTTCGATGAGTTCCAGCTTCAGCGTCTCATCCTTGAATTCGATTTCGGCATCATCGACCGTCGGTATGCGGATCACGCCTGTCTGCGAACCGGCCTCAATAGTCACCGTGCCCTTGATGGTAAAAGTTCCGTTGCCGTTGTCGACGACCGTCACGTCCGGACCGAGCGCATCCCTGTCGATATCGTCCAGGCTCACTTTGCCGAGCCCGGCGGGGTCATGGGGATCGTTGTGCGCCGGCACGATTATCTGCCAGTCAATCTCGGTGTCCGCCGCGCTCGGCGAGGACTGCCCGATGGTGAAGACCAGTTCCCCGCCTTCAACCGTAAAAGCCGCGCTGCCGTCCGTCACATAGCCGGCCGGATCGCTCGGGTCGGAGTTACCCGGACCAATCGGTCCTATCAGCAAATCATTGTCGATGATCATGCCCGTGTAGCTGCCGCCCCCGTCCAGTTGCGTGCCGGCGGCAGCCGGATTCTGCGGATTGCTGAGGACCAGAGTCAGGATTTCGTCAAATTCAATGACCTTGTCGTCCGCCGTCGGGATGGAAATCGTCCCGGTCAGCGAGCCCGCCGGAATGGTCATAGTGCCGGAGACGGTATACGTGCCGTCACCGTTGTCGGTAACATGCAGCCCCGATGTGTCCAGGTCCTCCAGGCTCACCACTTTCTCGCCGGGCGCGCTCGTTCCCGGCAGCGTGATGCTCCAGTCGATCGTGGTGTCGGCGCCGGCCGTCGCGGATTGCCCGATGGTGAAGACCAGATTCTCGCCTTCCACGGCAAAGGCCGCGATGCCGTTGGTGATAACAACGGGACCGATCAACAGGTCGGGCAGAGGAGCCATACCCTGCATAACGGTGTCGGCCGGTGTTCCCCGTGACGTGTCCCACTGATCCGTGCCGCCGAGAACGCTGAGCTTGTCCAGACCGTCGAGCAGGTCGCCCGCATCGTCGGCATAGCTGGTGCCGCTGCCGGCCGCGCGGGGACCGGCAGCCGTTGCCGTATCAATGCCGCTGCCCGCGAAAAAGTCCGCCGCCGCTACTTCCACGCCGTCAGGCAGGCTCAGGGTGGGCAGAGACTCGTCGCCGACTTCAAAAAAACCGCTGATAGTTACTTTTCCGCCTCCTTCAACTTCAAAAACAAGATCATTGCTGTTTTCCGGCCGCGAAACCGTCGCCCGGCTCGGATCAAATTCAAAATTAAGACATCCGCCGGGCGTTGACTGCACGGTAATTTCCGCACCTTGTTCGGGACGGGGCACCGCCGTCGTCCGGCCGCCGCGGCTCGAAGCCTGCGGATTGCTGCTGTTGTTATTACTATTAGGAACTTGTGACATGATAAGGCACCTCAGAAGCTGGAAAATTATGTATGCCCGGCAAAAATACGGCCGGTGTTGACCAAGGGAGACGGGGCGCGCGACAACGCGGCCCGCAAAGCCATGCGGAACAACGCTAAAAAGACGTTGTCCCGCCCTCTGGAGGGGGGGCGCAAGGATTATGTCCACTTGCAATGAGGTATGAAA
Source organism: Desulfovibrio sp. (assembly GCA_031282465.1). Taxonomy (GTDB): domain Bacteria; phylum Desulfobacterota; class Desulfovibrionia; order Desulfovibrionales; family Desulfovibrionaceae; genus Frigididesulfovibrio. The sequence goes on along the minus strand of JAITDR010000104.1, from coordinate 7,408 downwards.
CTATATAACGAGCCTGACCACTTGGGTCATTATGCGCGTATTTCCGAGGGCGCTTTGCCCTCGATTCTCACCCCGGCACGCATAGCTGATAATCCCGTCCGTATGTCCGTCCGCCCCGTTGCGCGGGACGAGCAAGCATACGCCTCGTCGGCACTGACATCGGCTTTTGCGCGGTGTGCTGCCGCGCGCCGGTCCCCGTCCGACACTTCGGAAAAGCCTCCCGCCGAAGCGGAAACTTTCCCGGCTTCGCATATAACCGGTCCCCCACGGACCGGGATATTTGCGAAGCCCCCCACGCGGACCTTGCAGCCCGCAGGATTGCGACGCTACAGCGCCTCAATCGTCAACTTCACAATACGGCCGCCCGCAACGTTCGTCAAGGGGGATTCGACATTTTTTCAAATTTTCGGAATTCCGGCCCTGCGGCGAGCGATGTTGCGGGGGGAAGGCGTTATCGGTTCATTCGGCTTGAGCGTACTTTTCGACAAAGAGGGGGGGCGTGGAACCGGCGACCGTCCCAACCGCTTTGGATGCCTTGGAGGCTGAACAAATCGTGTCATCGCCGGGTTTGCGGATGAGGTGAATATCCGCGAGAAAATACCCTGCCCCCTGCCTCGCGACAGTCGCACAGCTGCGCTTGTGCCCCCGGCCTCCTTGGCCTATGATGCAACCGCGGCCTATGATGCAACCGCGCCCGTGATCCTCAAAGCCGGCAACGCCGCCTGCGGCGGACGTGGAAGAGTGATGGACGGGTACGGAGCCGGCCGCCGCAACAAAGGACTGGGAGCGAATGTATGCATGAGGCGTGGGAAGAACGAGGCAGAGAAGTTATAAGCATAGAGATTGAGGCACTGGAACAGGCGCGCTCGCATCTCGGCTCATCCTTCGCCGCCGCAGTGGAAATGCTCGCCGCCTGTAAAGGCCGCGTCGCCGTCTGCGGCATGGGCAAATCCGGGCTGGTGGGCCGTAAAATCGCCGCCACGCTTTCCTCCGTCGGCAGACCCGCGTACTTTCTCCACCCGGCCGAAGGCGCGCACGGGGACCTCGGCGCCGTGCGCGACGGCGACGTGGTCATAGCCCTGTCCTATTCAGGCACAACGGAGGAACTGCTTGCCCTGCTTCCGCCCCTGCGCAGCCTCGGGGCTTCCGTCATCGCCGTGACTTCGGGTCTGCATTCGCCCTTGGCCGAGGCGGCGGACCTCGTCATCGACGCGTCGGTGCCGCGCGAGGCCTGCCCGCTGAACCTCGCCCCGACCAGCAGCACAACGGCCGCCCTGGCCATCGGCGACGCTCTGGCCGTGTGTCTTATGGAAGCCGGGCATTTTACCCCCGGCGATTTTCACCGCCTGCACCCCGGCGGCGCGCTGGGAAGACGCCTGAGCCTGTCCGTCGCCGACCTCATGCACCGGGAAAAGCTGCCCCTCGCACGCGACGGCGTCCCGCTCGGCGAAGCCCTGACCGCTCTGGACAAAGGCGGCTTCGGCGCGGTACTGCTTACGGACGGGGAAGGCAGACTGCGCGGCATCATCACCGACGGCGACCTGCGGCGCATCCTCTGCCGGGGCATCCCCGACCTCGACCGCCCCGCCTCCGCATACATGACCGCCGACCCGCGCAACGCCGCTGCAACAATGAGCGCGGCCGAACTTATGGATATCATGGAACAGACAAGCATTACCGTCCTGCCCGTGCTGGACGACGCTGAACGCGTCGTGGGGCTTGTACACATGCACGATCTTCTGGGCAAAGGCCGCATCCGCTTTGCCTCCGCAGCGCGCGGGGAAGAGTCCTCCGGCGCGGAAGGAAGCCTGCCGTGACCGCACCCGCTCTGCTCGCGCCCGCCTGCACCGCGCGTCCCTCAACCCGCGCGCTCCCGTCCGGCAGGAAACCCGGCCTGAAGACGAAAGGGGGCGCTGCCGTATGACATCCCGCACACCCCCGTCCGGCGGAAAACAGGACCGTATCGGCGCTTCCCCTGCGTCGGGCAACACCCTGCGCATACCACTGTCCGGAGAAAACGCTCCCCTTGTCGCCCTGCTCGGCCGGCCGAATGTGGGCAAATCCACCCTGTTCAACCGCCTTATCCGCAGCCGGCGGGCCATTACCCACGACCTGCCGGGCATCACCCGCGACCGCATGGAAGGAACCGTTAAACGGAGAGGGGAACGTACCTTCCTGCTCGTGGATACCGGCGGCGTCACTCCGGACGGAGGACGCGCCGTGAGCGATGCACCCGAAGGACTGCGCGGTTTTGAAGGCGAAGTCCTGGCCCAGGCCGAGGTCGCGGTGCGCGACGCCGACCTCCTCTGCCTCGTGGCCGACGCCCGCGCCGGCCTGACTCCTCAGGACGAACGCCTTGCGGCCTTCCTGCGCCGGACGGGCAAAGATATCCTGCTCGTACTCAACAAGGTGGACGGACCGGAAAACGAAGACGCGCTTGCTGCGGAATTTTACAGCCTCGGTCTCCCCGTTGTCTGCTGTTCCGCCGCCCACGGCCATAACGTGCGCGAACTGGAAGACGAACTGCGCAGGCGGCTTTTCCCTGCACACGACCGGGAATCCGCGCCCTCCGCAACCTCCGCGGCTGCCGTAACTTCCGCGCCTTTCCCCGGACCGCTCCCGGCAACGCCTGTCGACGGCTTCCGGCCCGATGCCGACTGCGCCGATCCCTCCGTTCCCGGCGACATGCGCGACGCTGCAACAACAGAACGCCCCGGAGACGTCGGCGAAGGTGCCGGAGCGGACGTCGCCTTCCCGCAACCCGTGTACGCCGCAGGGCAACGGGAAGATGCCGACGGAGACTCCGGCGCGGACGCCGCCCCCCTGCGTCTGGCCCTGCTCGGGCGGCCCAACGTGGGCAAATCCTCGCTGGTCAACGCGCTGCTCGGCGAGGCGCGCATGATAGTGAGCGAAAAGGAGGGAACTACGCGTGACAGCGTCGATGTGCGGGCGCGCATCAACGGGACGGACATCGTCTTCGTGGATACGGCCGGCGTACGGCAGCCCGCGCGGGTGACGGACACCGTGGAACGCTACAGCGTCAATTCCTCCCTGAAAAGCAGCAGCAAGGCCCAAGTGACCCTGCTGGTGCTGGACGCAGCGCAGGGACTGACCCGACAGGACAAACGCCTCGTCGAACTTCTGAACGAACGCAAAACCCCCTTCATGCTCCTGGCCAACAAAACGGACCTGTTCAAGGGCGAAGCGCGCCGGGACAGTGAAAAAGAACTTCAAGACGCCCTTGCCTTCATTCCCCATGTTCCCCTGCTGTTCATCTCGGCCGCAACCGGCCGGAATCTGGACAAAATCGTGCCCCTTGCCCTGGAACTGCGCCGGGAATGCTCCCTGCGCATCGGCACGGGGCTGCTCAACAGGGCCATGGCCCAAGTGCTGGAACGGCAACGCCCGCCCGGCGTCAAAGGCGGCAGAGCCAAATTTTTCTACCTGACCCAGGCGGAAAAAGACCCGCCGACCTTCGTCTTTTTCGTCAACGATGCCGCGCTGGTGCGGCCTGCGTATGCGCGCAGTCTGGAAAAATCGCTGCGCGCCCTTTTCGGCATCCGGCATGCGCCGATGCGCGTGAATTTCCGTTCCTCGCACGCGCGGAAAAACGGGAACTGAGGCGCACGGAGGCTACATGAGGACGGGACGGCGAAAACAACGGCGGCCCAAGAGCGGGCTGCGGGAATAAGGATGATATGAGTGCCTGCTGCGAAAACAAAGAGCAAAAGGACGCATCCGGGTTTTGCCCGGAGCAGTCCGGGGAACTCCGCGATGGAGACGCCCCCCCGCGTGCCGGCGCGCCGGAAGAACGCCCGCACGGGACGCCGGGCGACCCCCTCGGGCGCATCGTCAACCTGATGCCCTGTTATGTGGTGCTCCTCGACGCCGAACACCGCATCCTCGCCCACAATGCGGCCTTTGAACAGTTTTTCGGGCCGCCGGACGACAGACCCTGTTACGCGGCGCTTCGCGGGCTGAAAAAGCCCTGCACCTTCTGCCCCTTTCTGCAGGAAGGGAAAAGCAGCAAACCTGCTACCGTGGAATGGGTACATCCGCAAAGCGGACGGGCCTTCCGCGTCCATGCCGTACCCTTTGTCAGCGACGACGGCACGCCCTGCGTACTCAAAACCGGCTTCAACATCACCTCGGATCTGCGCATGCAGCAGGCTCTCGACCTCAGCGAGCAAAGCTACCGCGCCATTACCGACAACCTCTCCATCGGTATAGCCCTGCTGGACACCTCCCTGCGCATCAAAGCGGGCAACATCCGGCTCAGCCGCTGGTTCGGCGGGCTTTTTTGCCTGGACGCCCGCATCTGTACCATTTTGCGTTGCGGTTCCGAGTATGAACGCGCCGTCAATGAAGAAAATTTCTACTGTCCCGAATGCCTGTTCCGTGCATCCCTGCTGGATGGTGCAGGGCACGAAAAGGAATACGGCCTGCGCCTGAACAGCACCGACAATGAACGCATGATCCGGCTGGTGACCTGCCCCGTCAAACCCGGCAGAGGCACAGGCCGGCAGGTCAAGGCGCTGATCATGATGCTGGAAGACATCACCGGCCGCCTGCAGGTGAACATGCAGCTCCAGCGCGCACGCAAACTGGAGGCCATGAATACCCTGGCGGGCGGTATAGCCCACGAAATCAATCAGCCACTGTCCGCCCTGCACCTCTATGCCGGCGGCCTGCAGATGCTGTTGGAAAAGGATGCGAACCTCGCCCCATCCATACTGCAGGAACGCTTGGGACTCATCATGCGCGAAGCGGACAAAATACGCAGCATAATCGCCAATATGCGCGCTATGGTCAAGCTGGAAAACCCCCTGCCCCTGCAGCCGGTGTCGCTTCCCAGAGTCGTGGACGGGGTGCTGGCCATGATGAAACACCGCATGACCCTGAAAAAAGTCCGAATGCGCGTGGATATCGCTCCGTCCCTGCCGCCCGTGCTCTGCAACGAAGTGCAACTTGAACAGGTGCTTGTCAATCTGTTGTCCAACGCCATGCACGCTCTGGACGGCCTGGGAGACGCCGAAGGGGTGCGGCGCGCCGTCCTGATTCGGGCCGCGCCGTTGCCCGGCACGCACAAGGTGCGCCTGGAGGTCGCGGACAGCGGCGCAGGATTGAACGACGACACGGAACGCATCTTCGATCCCTTTTATACGACCAGAGACGGGAGCGGAGGCATGGGCCTCGGCCTGTCCATCGTCCACGGTCTTGCCGCCCTCTGGGGAGGAGTGATAAGCGCCGTGGCGCACCATGAGGAACTGGGGGGCGCGGCGTTTTTGCTGGACCTGCCCGCAGCCGACGAAACACGCGCGCCCGAAGCTCCCTCCGAAGCCGTCCGCAAACGCACGGTCAAAGCACGCCGGTGATTGACTCGTTCGGCTCCGGCAGGGTTGCAATCAAGCCGAATATATGCTTTTCTCAAAACACATCTTGATGCACAGCACGTCGGCCTCTGGACGGCCGCAACCATACCGGATACTCCCATGCCTAATGACGATGAAAAGTCCCCGAATTTCGAGGTCGACGAATCAGGCGACGCGGACGACGACATCATTGACCTGCTTGAAGTGGTGAAACCCGGCCGTCCCCTCAGCGCCGCAGAACAGGACGATGCGGATTTTACCGACGACCTGGAGTCCATGCTCGACGACCTCTCCCGTGAAGAACTGTCCTCCGCGCAGTCGGGTGTGCGGAAATTTCCCGACCCCACCCCAGTCGACTACCGTGTCGACCACAACGAGCGTCTGGACATACCCGATATGGACGATCTGGACAACATCCTGCAATCGTTGGGCGCGGACGGCCGACGCGCCGCCCATAGAGAAAGCGGCGCCGTCGAGCCGCTGCCGGATATCAAGGAACCGCCCCTGTCGGACCTTGACGCCGTTCCCCTTGCCGGCGACGACGAAGATGAAGCTTTTTTTCAGGCCGCCCCGGCCGGCGGCGGGACCGAGGACGAGGATGCCTTCCCGCTGCATGTGGATACAATTGCGGAAAAGGCGGATGAAGAGGCCATAGAACTGGATATGGACGGACTGGGGGAGCTGCTGGCCGCCGTCCCGCCCCCGCCTCCTGACGGCGCGGCGCAGGGTCCGGCCGGGGAGGGCAAGCCGGTTGCGCCTGTCGCGGATACGGCAAGTCCTCCGGAACCGACGCTCGAAGCCGTCCCCGCTGCACGGGCGGCAGCCGCGGAACCGCCCCCTGATTTGCTCCGGGCCGTCGAGCCGGAAGATACGGGCCCCGCAGCGCAACAGGATTCCCCGCCTCCCGCCGCTCCGCCCAAGACAAAAGCCCCCTCCGGAGCAGCGCCCGGTCCTGCGCCGGCTGCCCCGCCGGTAACGCCCCCCGCACAGGCGGCGGCCACGGAGCCGCCCCACGACCCGCCTCAAGTCACCGGGCCGGAAGAAACGGCCCCCGCGCCTCACCACGACGCCCCGCCTCCCGCCGCTCCCGAAGCGCCGCAGGCAACGCCCGCCGCTCCTGCGCCCGCTGCCGAAGCGACCGCCCCCGGAGAAGCGCTTGAAGCCGAGGAAGGAGAAAGCCAACTGCCGCCGGATGTTCTGGACGCGCTTTCCGATGTCTACCCGGACTATGCGGATGACGTGGTCGGCGCATATTCCACGGCATCCCTCGATGATGTGGATTTGGTGGAAATGGATGCCCTGCTGGACGACATGCTCTCCAACGCTCCGGCCTCCGGCCCCGGTCCCGCTCCCGGTGACGTCGCTCCCCGCTTTGCGGAAAGCTCCCCGTCCGCGAGCCTCGGCGAATCCGCGGCTTCCCGGACCGGGGAAAGCGCCGGCGGTGTCCCGGCGGACGCAAACGGGAAAGCGGGCTCTCCGCAATCTTCGCTCGGCTCCGGGCAAAGCTCTGATGTTTTTCCGCCCGGACAGAAGGAAAGCAGCCGGGCCGGCAGTCCCGCCATAGGTTTTGAAGAAGCCGCCAATCTGGCCGCCATACCCGGATTGATCCGCGAACTGAACGCCTTGCGCGGGGACCTGGAAACTCTGCGCGGCGAAGCCGGGAGCGCCCGGACGGAAACGGGCGATGCGGAACGCATCGGCAAGCGCCTGGACAGCTTCAGCGCGGGTCTTGCCTCCCAAGCTTCCCGCCTGGAAGACCTTGAACTCGCCCATATGGCCGGCGCCAACAAGGAAACTGCCCGCGAACAGAGCGCCGCAGCCGCGGCCTCCACGCTCGCCGCGTTGGAAGAACAGGCAGGCCGGGCCGAAACCGCGCTGGCCGCGTTGGAAGAGCAAGCCCGACAGGCCGAAGCCGCGCTTGCCGCGTTGCGGGAACAGACCGGACGGGCCGAAGCCGGACTTGCGTCCCTGGAAGCAAGAGCGCAACGTCTGGAAGACGCGCACGCCCGCCTGCACGCCGATTTGGACAAGATGAC
>JAITDR010000097.1 GCA_031282465.1 Desulfovibrio sp. | reverse complement strand
GTGCATGCGAAAGGGATCAAGGCAGGAGCCGACGATCAGGTTTCCAAGCCGGACCTGCCGCATCTGACCAGACGCGCCGGGGAGTTGATCCGCAGATTTCAGAGCTGATGCCGTTTCCCTGTGCTACGGGCTTTCCCGTTCCGTGCCGGGCGGCAAGGTCTTCAGGCCGCGCGTCGAAACTGCGGGGGCAATCTCAAGCGTAAAACACTCTTAAAGTTCCTTCCAGTCTTTCAGGCGCAGTTCTACCGAGGCGACGCCGTTGTAACGGTCTATCCAGGGCGTGTAGGCGATGCGGATACGCTTGCCTGCAACGGCGTTCTGCAAACCGGGCGGCCGTCTCCAGATTTTGGCCGTGCGCGTCGGCCCTCCGTTTTCCTCCTGCAGTTCCAGCGCAGTGAAGCCGTTGCGGGTGTGAAGTTTTTTGACGGTGACCGGGGGAGAGGCGAAAAGGGGCTCGTCGTTGCCCATGCCGAACGGTTGCAGCATCTCCAGTTCCTTGAGAAAATGGAAATCGGCCTCGGCAAAGGAAAGCTCCCCGTCGATGCAGCATTCAGCCTCGGGAGGCGTTTTCCCCAGCCTGTTCTGAACGGCGGCGTGGAACTCCTCGCGGAAGGCGTCCAGAAGCTCCGCACGCATGCTCAGCCCTGCGGCCGCCTTGTGCCCGCCGTACCCGAGCAGCAGGCCGGAACAGGACTGGAAGGCATCGTGCAGGTCAAAGCCGGGCACGCTGCGGCCGGAGCCTTTCAGTTTTCCTTCGATTGCGGAGAGCACGACAGTGGGCCGGTGCAGTTTTTCCGCGATGCGCGCGGCAACGATGCCGACCACGCCGGGATGCCAGTCGGGAGCGAAGAGGACGAGACCCAGGCGGCCCGCGCCGGCCTGTTCTTCGGCCTGGACCGCGGCTTCTTTGTAAATGCGGTTTTCTTCCTCCCGGCGTTCGCTGTTGAGCCGGGACAGTTCGGCGGCCAACTCGGCAGCCCTGGCCCGGTCGCGGGTCAGGAAGAGGTCCAGGGCGGTTTCCCCCGACCCCAGGCGCCCGGCGGCGTTGATGCGCGGGGTCAGGGCAAAGACCACCTGCCCGGCCCCCAAGGCCGCGCCGGGGGAAAAATTGCAGGACGCCTTCAGGGCCGCCAATCCGACCCTGGCCCCGCAGGCGACCTGCAGCAGGCCGTTTTTCACCAGAATGCGGTTCTGGCCGTTAAGGTCCACCACATCGGCCAGGGTACCCAAGGCCACAAGATCAAGCAGTTCGCGCACGTCGACCCGGTCTTTCCCGACGGCGGCCAGTTCGGCATTCAGTGCGGCGGCCAGGAAAAAGGCCACGCCCACTCCGGAAAGGGCAGGGCAGGGGCAGGGCAGGAGGCGGGGATTCACTATGGCGTCGGCCTCGGGCAAGGCTCCGGAGGGCAGATGGTGGTCGGTGATGATTACCGTCATGCCCAGGGATTTGGCGTACGCCGCGGCTTCGTTGTCGGCGATGCCGCAGTCCACGGTGAGCAGTATCTCCGCTCCTTGCCGGGCTGCGGCGGCGATACCTTGAATATTCAGGCCGTAGCCTTCCGAGAGGCGGTCGGGGATGCGGCGCGCGGCATCCAGGCCGTGCGCGCGCAGGAACTCCAGCATGAGGGCCGTGGCGCTTATGCCGTCCACATCATAATCGCCCCAAATGCAGAGTTTTTTGCCCTGCATGAGTCCCTCGGCCAGGAGAGAGGCTGCCTTCCGCAGTCCCGGCCAGGCGTCGAGCGGGGCCAGACCGCGCAAGGAAGGGTTGAGAAAAGCGGCCAAGTCCTCGCGGCTGCGCAGGCCGCGCTGCCACAGGAATCGCGCCAGCCTGGGCGAAATGTCCAGGCCGGCCGCAAGGCCGGAAAGGTCGCCCGGCAGGGGCGGCGAATCATGTTCCCTGAATTTCCAACGCACTGCCGGTCTCGTTTTGCTGATTGGCTTTTCGTGGAAGCATTGTTCAACCGGCAAACCCGGCCGTGCTCTCGGCTTTGGCCGCTGCCGCCCGCGCCGCCGCCGCCAGGGCGGCGTGGTCCGCGTTTTCGGGCAGCAATGCCGCCGCGCGGGCGGGCAACGCGCCGTCCGGCCCAAGCCCCTCGTGGGCGAGGATGTCGGCAGCGCACAGCAGCCGCGCCTCAGGGGCATAGTCCGGGGCCAGTTGCGGGGCGTGATGCCAACTGATGCTGTCCGTGAGCATGAGAGGGAGCTTCCAGTAATGCAGCACCCGCGCGCCGACCAAGGCGTGGTCGATGCTCCAGTACTCGTCTTCGGCCTCGGCAAAGCTCAGCGGCGCGGTGTTGCGGAGTTTTTCAACGGCGGCCCATACCTGCGGCCGGCGCAACGCCAGGAAAACCTTGCCGATATCGTGCAGGAGCCCGGCAGCGTAGGCTTCGTCCGGCTTGATGCGCAACGTGGAGTCCGTCCTTTGCAGCGTCTGCGCCAGGGCTTTGGCCAGTTCCGCCGCCAGGATCTGGTGGCGCAGGGCGCGGGCGCCGTCGAACGCGGCCGGGAGCTTCGCGTTGCGGAGCCATGTGTCGGCGCCGGCCATGAGCGCTATATTGCGTACTTCTTTCAGGCCCAGCACGTTGACGGCGCGGCTCAGGGAGGTAACCGTGGATTCCAGGGCGTAGAGGGCCGAGTTGGCCGAAGAGAGTATGCGCACGGCCAGATCCTGGCTTTTGCCGATCCCGGCCGTGATTTCTTCCAGAGAGATGCGCGACCCTTCCTGCGAGGCGTCGAAGAGCTTGGGCAGGAGCGACGGGTCGTAAGGCAGCCCCGGCGGGTTGCCCGCTATCTCCTCCAAAAAGGCTCGGGCATCCTGCATCCTCTCGCCGTGCGACGGGAGCACCGCTCAACTTCCCCCTGCGGTCGCGGGCGTGCCCCGGGCCGGTCCCGCGCTTTTCCCGATTTCGGCCAACAGAGCCGAGACAGCGTGTTTCTTGTCCTCGGGCACGAGACGTTTGCCGTCCACCCAAATCAGGAACTTGACGGCCGGCTCCAGACGAGGGTTGAGGGCAAGGGATTTGAGCAGGAAGTCGAGGCATTTGACGTTGTCTTTCTTTTCCAGCCATGCGCGCGCAAGGTTGTAGAGCAGGTTTTCGTCCTGACCGGCCAGTTCGAGAGCGCGTTCGTAGTACTTCACGGCCTGATCCGTCATGCCGTTTTTCCGCAGTTTGATGCCGAACTCGTTGAAGAGGTGCTTGTGCTCCTCCTCAAAGGCCGCATCCAGATTGACCAGACGGGTAAAAACATTTTGGGCCTTGTCGTTTTCTCCGCGTTCCAGATAGGTTATACCCAGACCGAAATTGGCGCGTACATTTTCGTCGTCGACCTTGAGGGCGTTGTTGTACTCCATTTCCGCGCTGTACAATTCACTGTTGGCCCTGTAACGCTCGGCTCTGGCAATAGTCTTGTTGATTTCGCGCATTTTGGGGTACACGGACTGCAGGTAGAGTTCCGGCTCCGGGGCAAAATGCGTGAGGAAGTATTCCCTGTTGACGTTTTTTTTGGGACCGGAAGGGATGTAATTGGGGTTGAGCGGCTGCACGTCCAGTGAACCGTCGTCTTTTTCCTCGCAAAACCAGAAGGTTTTCTGGATGGTTTTGCGCGTTGTGGTGCCGGTTCCGACTTTTTTGACTTCCTGGGAAGAAAAGACGCCTTGGATTTTTTGCGGTGCCGCGTTATCCTGCGTTTGACTCATCTGAATTTCCCCTGTTGCCGTTCCGGCACCTGAGTCCTGTTTCCATATCCAGCAGCGCTGCCGCGGCGGCGGCGGCGGGATCGGCCGCTCCGGTTATCGGCCTGCCCATGACCAGGAAGTCCGCGCCTGCGGCGACGGCCTCCCGCGGGGTACAGACCCTGGCCTGATCGTCGCCGCCTGTACTGCCCGCGAAGCGTATGCCGGGGCAGAGACACAAAAAATCGTCGCCGAGTTCGTGTTTTACGGCGGCGGCTTCGCGTCCTGAGCAAATTACGCCGTCCATTCCCCATTTTTCGGCTGCGCGGGCAAGGCGGCACACCTGTTTGGTGATTTCCGCCGCATCGCCCTCTGTGCTGGTGAGCACGCTGACGCCCAGAAGCAAGGCCGCAGCCCCGGCCGCGTTGCGGGCGGCAACGGCAGCGCGGCACATCGCCTCGCCGCCGGCGAGGTGCAGGCTGAGCAACCCCGCGCCCAAAGCGCAGCAAGCCCTGACCGCCTTGTAAACCGTATTCGGTATATCATGAAATTTTAAATCCACAAATACGGTACAGCCCTTGGCTGCCTGCAGGCGGACAGGTTCCGGCCCGGCCGCGGTAAACAGTTCCGACCCGATTTTCAGGCCGCTGCCCACGCTCCCGGAAGGGCTGCGCAGCGTACCGACCTTTTCGGCCAAGGCCAGAGCCGCTCCGGCGTCCGGCATATCCAGAGCCGTAAACAGGCGGGGCGTCAACACAAGCCCCATTCGGCCGACAGCGCGGCTTGAAACTGCGGACGCAGGGCCGGGGAAAGGGTGGAGGCGACATACACCGCGCGCAGTTCCTGCCATGCCTGCTCCAGGTCGTCGTTGAGTATCCAGAAATCGAACCAGTGGGCCTGGGCGGTTTCGCGGGCGGCCGTCGCCATGCGCAGGGTCAGACCTTCTTCGCTCTCCGTGCCTCTGGCGCGCAGGCGGCGTTCCAGTTCCGCGCGCGAGGGCGGGAGCAGGAAAACAAGGCGCGCGGCGGGCAGGGCACGCCGGATCTGCGCCGCGCCCTGCACGTCTATG
>JAITDR010000161.1 GCA_031282465.1 Desulfovibrio sp. | reverse complement strand
TGGGTATCATCGGTTCCTGTCAGTTTGCCGTAGTGATGCCACTCCGGTTGAATTGGACCTTCGGTTTCCATTTCCGTGGCAAGCAGCAGCAGTCTGGCCCCGATAGCTTTGGGCAGTTTGTTTCTTTGCTTGACGGCTGCATTGGTAAAACAGACTTTCCAGAGATTTCGGGCTTCTTCTGTTCCGGCAGCACCGGTTGTCGTTTCCATCGCTCAATAATACCTTACCTTGGTATAATGTCAAGTAAATATCCCTGCAAAACGAAGAATTTCATGGATGGAGCCGTACAACGCGTGAAGTTCTCCGGTGGGGTCGGCTCTCCTTTGAAGTGGAGCGTTTAAGGAAAGCAGGCCGGGCCGCTCCGACGATAGAGGAACTTTCGTTAAAAAATTTGCCCCGACTGGAGTACGTCCTGCCGGGGCATTGTCGGAGCTTCCGAATGGCGGGCACCGATGTGTTGTGCGGATGGAGCGGTTATGCTTCGGCTTTTTTCCCGGCTCTGCCGCGCCGTTCCCAGAGTTTCATTTCTTTCATTTTGTTGCGGCGGTCGCGCTGGAGGGCTTTTGCAGCCAGGGCTGCACCTTTTTTGAGGCCCCATTTTTCCCTGTAGCTTTTTGCGTCCAGACCGTGCAGCGCCAGATGTTTGGCTGAAAGGATTTTAAAGGTCTTACCACATTCCAGACAAATGACGCTGCGTTCCTTGATGCTTTTTCTCGCGTCGGGCACGCCTTCCTGCACGGCTTCGGGTGCGCCGCCGCTTGCCAGACCTTTGAGGTCGGCGGCAAGTTTTTTGACCATAGACGTAATTTCATCTTCCGTCATTGTTCTGACGGCGGCTTGAGCCTTCACGATATCCAACGCTTCCTTCAGAAAATCGCTCATGTACGCTCCGTTTAAAGTTTGATTTTTTGTGGACGCCGCCTTCAGTTTTTCAGCAAGCCCGCTGCTTGCAGTAAAGAAATGCAGGAAGTGCGTCGACGTGGTGCGCAACAATAAAGAATTTTTTTCGCGTTGTGAAGAACTTATTTGCTTCAGCGGTTGCCCGGGCGCCGCTCCTCACGGGACTGACGTTCGGATTGCCCGCGTTGCCGCTCTTCCCGGCTCGGCCGTTCGTATTGCCTGCTCTGCCGCTGTTCCCGGTACTGCCGTTCGCTTTGCCCGCTCCGGCGCTGTTGCTGCTCTTCCCGGCGCGGCTGCTCATTTTGTCCGCGCTGCCGCCGTTCCTCGGCGGTCTGTCCGCGCCTGTCGTCGTCCCGGCCTTCTCCGCCCCGCACTCTCATTTCATGCGTCGGCCGGTCCTGTCCGGGCCTTTCCCGCCGGTCGGATTCATCCCGAACGCCGGGCTGCTCACGTCCGGGTTTGTCACGCTCGCGTTGCTCGTGCAGTTCGCGTTGCTTTTCCCTGCGCTGCCGCATTTCGTCGTTGATGCGCATGTGTTCCCGGCGTTCCCATTCACGGCGCTCCGCCTCCAGGCGCTGCCGGTCGTTCTGCGAGCGCGCGGCTTGTTCGCGGGCCAGACGTTCCCGGCGCGAATGCTCGAACATGTCTATCTGCTGCCGGTAATAGTGCCTGTCCGCCGTATCGTAATAGGAGTACGCGTCGTCGTCATAGGGGACTTCCGCAATGCATCCGCCGAAAAAAAGGCAGGCCGCGGCAAGGGCTGTGCCCGCCGCGGCCTGCGCCGCCGTCAATGCTCTCTGTGTTGTCGGCATAAGACAATCCTTCATTCAGCGCAACGGCACCCGGTGCATCTCCAGGGCCGCGCCCAGTTCCGTTACGGCTTCCTTTTTATCCCGCCTGTCCAGGTTGCGCAGGTGCCAGCGCAACGCCCGCGTCCCGGCTTCCGTGCTTAACCGGAAGGTAATCGCGTTCGTGTCTTCCAGACGCGCTTCCTCTATCTCTTTATACTTTGCCGCTATAAGAGGCGCAAAAAAAGCAGGGCTGAAAATGAAATAATCATCGTGCAGGCTCAGGGCCGGATGCCTGCCCGCCCGGAGCATGCAGTACGCGCCGGTTGCGGCAAGGCCCGCGCCGATCAGCATGAGATCCGGGGAATGCAGCAGCGCGTAACAGGCGAAGGTCGCCAGAGTAAAGATAGCGGTCAACGCACGCGCCTTGCTCAGGTAGGCCGAACGAAAGACGAAAAGAGCCTGCGCGCGCGCAGCCGCCGGCACCGTCCTGTAATCCGCGTATACTACCCTGCCGTGGGAAAGGAGGCTGCCTATCATATAAGGCAGGCTGCAGGGCAGCATCAAAAAGGAGGCCAGAGCTGCCGGAATCAGGCCGTAGCCGCGCCCGGAGGCGATCAGAGCGAGCGCAAGGGCCTGAAGAAGCAGAAGGCCGAAAAAGAGCGGCCGCACGGCCGACACGGCCTGAATGAAGGTTTCCGCAGTTGCCCTGTCGGGCTCGGGAAGGGTGGAGATATCCAGGGCGTTGACGCCGGCGAACACCAGCCAACCCATGGCCAAGTTGAACAGCAGTCCGACCCAGGCGGCAGGATGAAGATTGCGCATACCTTCTGTGTACACAGGCGGGCGCGGGTCGTCAAGAAAGCTTTTCCGCGCGGCCGCCGTGCCGGTAAGCACTCTGAGCCGCCGGCCGGGAATTACGGCAAGACGCTGTACTCCACGCCCTCTCGCGAGCTGCGCTCAGGCAAGCACGGCGATTGCTTTCCCGGTGACGGAACTGTCGTATCCGGGGAGCGCGGCCAGTTCCCGGCGCAGCCTGCCCGAATGCAGAAGGTCGAGCAACGCCGCAGCGACCGGATGCTGCTCCAAATCGACGGGGATAATCACATCGCACCGGGTAACGGCCAGCGGCATGAAGTCCAGGCCGAAAGCGTCGGCCGCCGCGCGCGGACCGAGCGCCGCATCGGCAGCGCCGCAGACCACATGGCAGGCGCCTTCACCGTGCGAGCCGACTTCGCGGGTATACCCCTCGACCATGGACGCCGGAACGCCGCACGCGGCCAGATGCCCGTCCAGCAGGCGGCGCAGGGCCGCTCCCGGCTCCCTGTTGACGAAACGGACGCCGGGCCGGGCAAGATCCGCGGGAGAGCGCAGATCCAAAGGGTTGCCTTTTGCCGTCATCAACCCTTCTTCCAGGTTTGCGAAGGCCGTGACCCGGCAGGGCAGGGCGTCTCCGCCCGTCGCCGCGCGCAGGGCGTCCACATTGGCCTCGCCGTCGCCGTCGTTGTGAAAATGGCT
>JAITDR010000102.1 GCA_031282465.1 Desulfovibrio sp. | reverse complement strand
ATGGGCAGACGGAGCAGGGTGTTGAGCCGGGCTTTCTGGGTTTGCACGGCGTTTTCCGCAATCAGCAGGGCGCTTTCCGCCGAGGACACGTCCACCTCGGCTTGAAGCACGTCGATGCGCGGCGACACACCGACATCATAGAATGCCTGGCTGGACGTCAGTTGGGAGCGCAGGCGGTCAAGGGCGTCGGAGGCACTGCGCGCGTCTTCGTGCGCCTTGAGATAGGTAAAGAAGTGGGTCTGCACCAGCCGTATGAGTTCCAGCCGGGCGCGTTGCACTCCCGCCTTGGCGACGTCTTCCCGCAGGGCGGCCTTCTGGTAGTCGGCCAGCGTGTCGAAACCGGCAAAGAGATTCTGGTTCAAGTAGACACGCCAAGTATAGAGTTCCCTGTCCACGGCGCGCCCGCTGCTCTCCCGGTTGTGCTGGCGGCGGTCGTAGGCATAGCCCGAGCCGAGTACCGGACCGAAGGAACTGCGCGCCGACGACACGCCGGAACTCGCGGCCTCGCGGGCCTCGGCTGCAGCCTGAATGGTAAAGTTGCGTTCCAGAGCCGTGGTAACGGCTTTTTCCAGAGAATAGATCTCGGCAGCGCGGGCGACCGGGCACGACAGAACTACGCCGATCAGGATAAGAAAACGAACTGCCGGAGGCATCATGGGAACGTCCTTTTCTTCATGAGCACAAACAAAAAAATTATCCGCGGAACTCCTGAAGATATTCCAGAACGAAGCGCGCAGAGCGCAGGGCGCCGCCTGATTTCGGGCCGATCAGGGCGCGGAAAAGCGCGCGCCTTTCAGCCGCGGCCGCGGCTCTTGTCTCCGAAACGGAGCCCGTCCTGTCCGGTCCGTACAGCTTTGCAACCTGTTCCGCAAGAACAGCGGACAACGCCTCGCGCAGTTCTCCAGCGTCCTTGACCCGCTTAACCAGACCGGTGTCGAACACATCTTCGCCGACCCAGCAAAAATTGTCCAGATGAGGACCAACCAAGGTCGGAACGCCCGCGCCGGCCGCTTCGAGAAAATTCTGCCCGCCCAAGGGAGCCAGACTGCCGCCGACAAAGGCCGCGTCCACGGCTCTGTATGCCGCCTGCAGTTCTCCGAAAACATCCAGAAGCAGGACGGGGCGGCTGTCCGGCTGCCCGGTATCCGTTTGTCGGCGGGAGATGCGTTGAACGGGCAGGCAGGCGGCGCGCAGCCCGTCCTCCCAAGCCGTGACGCGGTGCATGTGTCTTGGGGCCACGATGATCGTCGCATGTCGCCCCTGTATCGCCTCGTCATACAGGGAACGGACCAGAGGCAGGAGTATACTTTCCTCTTCCTCGCGCACCGAGGCGAAAAGCAGGGCAGGGCCGTTCTCCGTCGGAAAAAGCGCGGGGGCAGGACGCGCCCCGGCGTTGTCCGGCGCAGGTCTAAGGGAGACGTTGCGGGCATTGCCTTCGGCGTGTGTTTTCCGAGGTGCCTGCGCGCCGGCGGACAAGGGGCGGCATAACGCGTCGCAGGCTCGCTTCCCGGTTTGCGTTTCGTGAGGCAGGAAACTCTCCTCTTCAGGGCAGGCCAGATCGAACTTGATGTTGGGCAGCACGGAAATATGCTCCGGGTTGCCGAAAAGTTCCGCGAAGCGACGGGCGTCTTCAGCGGATACGGCTGCGATGCGGTCAGGGGCAAAGGTGCGCCAGAAAAAATTCATGAGACCGTAAGCCCGCGCGCTTTTTTTTGACATGCGGGCATTGAGCAGCAGGACGGGGATGCCTGCGTCCTTGGCGGCTCGGAGCAGGCCCGGCCAAAGTTCGGTTTCCAGCAGGATGAAGGCGTCGGGCGCGGCCTGTCGCACGGCCTTGCGCATGATGTCCGGGCGATCCAGAGGCATCGGCGAACTCAGGAGGCGGAGCCCCTCAGGCCGCTCCGGGCAAGGCGCGTATGTATTTTTCATGTCGTCGAGTGTATCCAGACCTTGGCGGGTGCAGGTGCAAACCAGGACATGCAGGGGGCGGGCTGCGAAACGCGGATGCCGGGCAGCGGAGCATTCCAAGGCGGAGAGCAGGGGGCGTACGAGCCTGGCCTCGCCGGCCGAGGCCGCCTGTATCCAGAGGCGCAGGGGTCTGTCCCGTCCGGGCGCGACGGGAATATCCCGCAAGGCGGCGCAAGGGCCTTGTTCCGGGTGCAGGCGCAGGTTGAAATCCCTGCGCAGGCGGCTGTGGCGCGCGAGCAGAGGCGCAGCCGCGCGCCACAGCGCCCCGTAGAGGCCGAACAGTGTATAGCGGCATAAAAGATGCATCATGGCTTTGTCCGGAGCGGCCCGGAAGAGCATGCGGAGGTGTCCTCCCCACGGTTGTGCAGAACGCTTCGGGCCGTGACGCCTCAGCGCAACAGGGTGCCTATGCGTGACCAGGCGATGTTGATGAAATCCGTGCTCGACCAGTAAATGACCACGGCCTTGCCCTGGACGGTATCCTTGTCCACGAATCCCCAGTAGCGTGAATCCAGGGAATTGTCCCTGTTGTCGCCGAGGACGAAAACTTTTCCCGGGGGTACGGTAAGCGGGCGGAAATTGTCGCGATGAGGGTTGCCGGCTGTGTCTTTCAACACGACATACGGCTCGTCCGCGGGGATGCCGTTGCGGTAAAGGCGCTTGTTGCGCATTTCCAGCGTATCCCCGGGCACGCCGACCACGCGTTTGATGTAGTCGTCTTCTTTTTTCTGGGGGAAAGGAAACACGATGATGTCCCCGACCCGCGGTTCCCCTGTAGAAATAATCTCTTTTTCGATGAAAGGCAGGTGTATGCCGTAACTGAACTTGAGCACGAAGATGCGGTCGCCGGTCTGCAGGGTATTCAGCATGGATTCCGAGGGAATGACGAACGGCTGAATAATAAAGGTGCGGATAAGCACCGCTATGCAGAGGGCTGCGAGGAAGATCCTTACATAGCCCAGTATCGTGTGCAGCGGGGTTTCATACATGGCGTCGGGCATTAGTCGTCTCCTGCCTTTATGCAGATGGTCGTAAGAAATATCTTTACATAGCCCGCTATAGTGTGCAGCGTGGTTTCATTCACGGCATCGGGCATTAGTCGTCTCCTGCCTGCAGTGCGGCGAGAAAGGCTTCCTGGGGCAACTCGACGTTGCCCATGCGTTTCATGCGCTTTTTGCCTTCTTTCTGTTTTTCCAAAAGCTTGCGTTTGCGTGTGACATCGCCGCCGTAACATTTTGCGGTGACGTTTTTGCCCATGGGTGAATTGCGTTCACGGGCAATGATCCTGCTGCCGATTGCGGCCTGGATAACCACTTCAAAGAGTTGGCGTGGAATGGAGCGCTTGAGTTTGAGGGCCACGGCCCGTCCTCGCCGTGCCGCTTCCGAGCGATGGACGATGACGGCCAGAGCGTCTACCACCTCGCCGTTGATAAGCATGTCCAGCTTCACCAGGTCTGCTTCGCGGTAATCCAGAAATTCGTAATCCATAGAAGCGTAGCCCCTGGTGCGGGACTTGAGGCGGTCGAAGAAATCGTAGACGATTTCGGAAAAGGGCATTTCATAGGTAATAATCACGCGCGAGGCGCCGAGGTAGCGCATGTCTTTCTGCAGGCCGCGTTT
>JAITDR010000063.1 GCA_031282465.1 Desulfovibrio sp. | reverse complement strand
CCTTCAAAACGCAGGGGAGCCAGGGGATCGCCGTCGTGCAGCCAGGTGACGAGGGCGCGCAGCATGACGGAAAGCCCAACGGGAAAACGCCCGGAATTGTTTTCGCGCAGATCGAACTCCACGCTGTTCACGGCCGCCTCGACCGCCGCCTCGGGCAACCCCTGTTCCGCAAGGTCCCGCAGGGTCGAAAGAATCAGCTCTTCCACGCGTCCGGCAGCGGACCGTTCCACCCCCTTCAGGCCGACGGAAAAAACCGTTTGGCGCAGCTCGTCTTCCAACCCGCCCCCGGCCAGGTCTTCCCCCAGGCCGGATTCGATCAGGGCGCGGCGCAAAGGCGAGGCGGGCAGACCGAGCAGGATGTGCTCCAGCATGCAGAGGGCCAGGGACAGTTCCGTGTCCGCCGTTTCCGGCCCCAGCCAGTTCAGGGTGACCATGCCTTTTTCCGCCTCTTCTCCGCCGGAGGGCGATACGGCAAAAGGCACGACAATGCTGCGCGGCCTGTCGAAAGGTGTCTGCATATCCACGGCGGAGTCCGGGGCGAGGAAAGCGAAAGGCGCGAGTACGGCGGCGATGCGCCGCAGACGCTCTTCTTCCGGGTCGTCGCCCCAAAAAAAGAAGCGGGCGTTGGACGGATGGTAATGGCGTTCGTGGAAGCCGCGGAAGCGCGCATAATCCAGGTCGGGGATGTGCGCCGGGTCACCGCCGGATTCCAGGGCATAGGCCGTGTCCGGAAACAGCGAGTGCAGGGTGTAACGCTCCAGCACCGAGTCCGGGGAGGAAAAGGCCCCTTTCATTTCGTTGTATACCACACCCTTGAAAATCAGGCCGTCTTCCGCCGGCTCCAGATGCCTGCCTTCCTGCTCGAAAGTCTGTTCGCTGATCGCGGGAAAAAATACCGCGTCCAGATAGACGTCCGTCAGGTTGTAAAAGTCCTGAAGATTGGCGCTCGCCACCGGGTAACAGGTCTTGTCCGGGTAGGTGAAGGCATTGAGAAAGGTGTGCAGGGAACCCTTGAGCAGCTCCACAAAAGGCTCCTTGACGGGATAGTTCCGTGACCCGCAGAGTACGGAGTGCTCAAGGATATGCGCAACGCCGGAGGAATCAAAGGGCGGGGTGCGGAAGGTCACGCCGAAAACTTTGTTTTCGTCCTTGTTGATAAAGGACAGGAGAGGGGCCTGTGTGACGTCGTGCCGCCAGAGACGGGCCGTGGAGGAAAGTTCGGTGACGGCTTCTTCGCGCAACAGCGTAAATCCGTGCATGTGCGTATCCTTTTTGCTCCGGTTTTTTGTCCCATAGGTAGAGGAAGTTATCCGAAATCCATAAATCGGATCAGGGGCAACCGGGCGCAGCTTGGCAAGGAAGGTTCGCGTCGCGCCGGCAAACCCCGGGAAACAAGCATACCAAAAACCGGAATTTAATCAAGAAAAGGAGCCAAGGCCTCGGCAAATCTACATTAATTATGAGTTGCGCCGGGTAAAATGTTTGCTTTGCCATCGGCGTGCCGAAGGTATACGATTTAGACGATACTACAATTTCCGGGAATACCGCCGATTTTTTCCGAAAAAATTTTTTGGAGGCGCAAGAGCGCGTTGTTTGCGCGCTCGTGCGGCCGAATGCGGTCCGGAGCATACATCGGCGGCGCAAACGTGTCGCCGCACATGAGAGGATACAACCATGTCCAAAAAAATCGCTGTGATAGTAGGCAGTCTGAGGCGTGAATCCCTGAACCGCAAGCTGGCCTCGGCCCTGGCGGAACTGGGCTCCGGCTTTGCAAGTTTCGACATCCTGCCCTTGGGCGATGTGCCCATGTTCAACCAGGACCTGGAAGACGACGTTCCGGCGCCGGTGTTGCGATTGCGCGAGAGCGTGCGCGCGGCCGACGCCCTGCTCTTCCTCACTCCGGAATACAACCGCGGCATCCCCGCCGTCATGAAAAATGCCGTGGACTGGTGCTCGCGGCCTACGGGTAAAGGCGTTCTGGCCGGCAAATCCGCCGCCCTGGGCGGGATGAGCCCCGGCGCCGTCGGCACCGCCGTGGCCCAGTCGCAGTTGAAACCCGTCCTGCTCATGCTCGGCGTGCGGCTCATGGGGCAACCGGAGCTTTACATTCAGGGTGGAGCGGACTATTTTGACGCCGGGGGCGGGATTGCCGGCGAGAAGAGCAGGCAGATTCTGGGGAATTTTCTGAAACGCTTCGAGGCCTGGATCGGTTGAGCCTGCAAGCGGCTCGGCCGTCGTCGATTCCGTTTGAGCGGACCGTGCCCCCGCGGTCCGCCCGCTGCCTCCGGGCAAAGCCCAAGGGCGCCCTTCGGCCGGCGAAGCCGCAACAAGGCAGATTTCAACCTTGTCAGAACATCCGTCATGTCTGCCGGTATGGTGCTACGACACCCTCCGTGAGCATTGGGAATGCCCGGCAACGCTGCGGCGTATATACGGCGTTCTGGTAGTCGTATTTATAGGCTCCGCGTGCGCCATTGTGCTGAATGCCTGGGGCCTGCTGCCGGAACCGTATGCCCGCGCGGTGCCGCGCAGTCCCTTCGACGCCATACGCATGGCCTTCAGCCTGATTCTGGTCGTAGAAGTTCTGGAGTTGATCTTCACAGTCGCGGATTCCGTATCCAAGGCCATGGGCAAGCAACTTGAAATCATGGCCCTGCTGCTCCTGCGCGAATCGTTTACGGACATCAGTCTGCTCAACGCCGGCGCGTCTTTGGACCAGGACCCGCTTCTGCTTGTGCAGATAGGCGTGACGGCCGTTTCGGGCCTGCTGCTTTTCGCCTTCCGCGGCATTTTCCGCCGGCTGCACACGCCTTACGGGCACAGCAACATCAGGGGCTACGTCTGCGCCAAGAAATACATTTCCCTTTTTCTCCTGCTGACCTTTGTCCTCGGAGGAGCTTACGACCTGGGACGTATGGCCGTCACCGGGGAAAAAACGGTCTTTTTTCACATTTTCTACACGGTACTCATTTTTACGGACATCCTTCTGGTGTTGGCGGGCCAGTATTACATGCCCTCGTTCCAGGCCACCTTCAGGAATTCCGGCTATGCCGTGAGTACCCTGCTCATGCGTATGTCCATGGGGGCGCAGCACCTGACGGGGGCGCTGCTCTGCGTGCTTGCCGGCCTGTACCTGCTCGGCCTGGCCTGGACCATATCCCGCTTTGCCGACAAGTGCCCGGAAGACGCGGAGCGGCAGAGGCGGCAGCGCTGACGCCGGGCTTTCTCAGCTCAGGGGTAATTCCATGCTGATCACCGTGCCGCCGCCTTCATTGCGCAAGGCGCGCACATAGCCGCGATGGTCCGTGACGATAGAGCGCACGATGGTCAGTCCGAGGCCGGTTCCGCCTTTTTTGCGGGAAAAATACGGCTCAAAGATGCGCGAGCGCTCCTCTTCCGTCAGCCCCGGGCCGTTGTCCGCCACGTCGATGCGCACAAGGTTCAGTGCAGGCGGGCAGGATACCGTGACGCGCACCAGCGGGTCGACGTTGCTTCCCCGGCCCAGAACTTCGGCGGCATTGCCCAGTATGTTCATAAAAGCCCTGTTCATGGCCTCCCCGTCCATAGGCAGGGATGGCGGCGTGTCCGCCGTGACGAGTTCCCAGCGTATTTCGGCGTGGCTGTTGCGGTAAAGCTCCAGCACGGTCCGCAACAGGGCGAGGATGTCGTCCGGCCGGGGCCTGACTTCGGGAAGTTTGGCGAAAGCCGAAAATTCCTGAACCATGCTTTGCAGGTGCTCGACCTGCCGGACGATGAGTTCTGTGCTTTGCGTGAACGCCTGATCCCTGACGAGAGGACCGAATTTTTTTGCCAGGCGTTGGGCCGAGAGTTTGATGGGCGTCAGGGGGTTTTTGATTTCATGGGCGATGCGTCGCGCGACTTCGCGCCACGCAGCCATGCGCTGCATGCGCTCAAGCTCCGTGATGTCCTCGAAAACGGCCACCGCCCCGCGGTATGCGTCCCCGGCGGCAAAGCCCACGGTATTCAGGAGCAGGCGTTTTTCTTCCCCGGCGATGCTCAGGTCGACGCTCTGCCGGTTGCGCGACTCGCCGCGCCGGCGCAGGCGTTCCCGCACGGCTTTGTCCACGACGCCGTAGGCTTCCGGCAGAAGTTCGCCGAGCCGCCGCCCGACGACGGCCTTGGGGTCCAGGTTCAGTATCTCGCCCGCCGCCTTGTTGACGGTTGATATGCGGCCTTCGTCGTCAAAGGAAACGACCCCTGCGGCAATGTTGTCGAGCACGGTTTCCATGTATTTGCCGTGCCGCGCCGTTTCCAGGTTCTGCTGCTCGAGAAGGTTGTACGCGTCCGTAATTTCCCGGCGGCTTTCCTCCAGATCAGAGGCCATGCTGTTGAACGACCGGATGAGCATTCCGAATTCGCCCTGCCGGTCTTCCGTCAGGCGCACACTGAGGTCGCCTGCGGCAATCCTTTCCGTGCCCCGTGCCAGGGCGGAAACGGGCGAGGTCAGTTCCCGCGCCAGACGGAGGCCGAACCAGACGGCCCCCAGAATAATCAGCGCCGTCAGGACGCCCAGGCTGCTGTACAGCATGAGTTTCAGCGGATTTTTGATATTGCGCAGGTGGCTGTATTCCCGTGAGCCGCGCACGACCAGCTCCGTGCCGGCGGAAAAGCCGGGACCGAGTTCCACACCGGCCAGGAGCAGTCGTTCGGCCTCCGCGTCCAGAGCGACGGCTGCGAACATATAGTCCTGCGTTTCCGTGGAAATGCGCATAATATCATAGCCCTGCAGGCGGATTTTTTCCCTGTCAGGCTTTTCGCCCGCCTGCTTTGCGGCCGCAAGCGCCGTATCGTCCGCAGGTGTTCCGCCCGCATAGCCTGCCGCATCAAAGACGGCGACCGGGCCGGTATCGTATTCGCGGGCTTTGGTCCGCATCAATTCCCGGCCCGCTTCGCTTTCCGCGTCCGTTCCCGCTTCCTCCAGAACCGCCTTGATGTTTTCCACCCGGCGCACCAGAGATTGCCCGGTGCGCTCGTACAGGGCGCCGACCAGTTCCAGGGCCGTGGCCATGGAGGTTTCTACGCGCTCCTTGAACCAGAAATCCATGGAAAGCTGTACGTACTTGGTGGTGATGAGGCACATGAGCAGACAGGGCAGGAGGGAAAAGGCCACAAAGGCCGCCGCCAGACGGGCGCGCAACCCCGATCCCAGGATGCCGCGCCGGCGTTCCAGCAGCAGTTTGAACGCGTTGCGCAGCACTACCAGCAAAATACCGATGAGCAGCACGAAGTTGACGTTGAACATGACCACGAACAGGCTGTCGCCCGACCTGAACTGCTCAAACTGCACCCAGGTCAGGAGCAGGACGAGCAGAAAAGCCAGGGCGGCGAACAGCAGTTCCCTGCGTCTGCGTTTGCGGTCCCTTGCGAGGAGTTCGGCTTCGGAGAGGGAAGGCGGGGCGTTGTCGGACGGAACGTTTTGCCCGGAGCGCATCACGGCCTCGCAGGTTCATCGGCCGCGGCGTCGAATGCGAACGGCAGAGTGAAGTGCAGTTGCGGCGCCACTTCGGAAGACCAGAAAACAAAGTTCTTCTGCAACCACGGCGGCACGTCGGCGTGCCGCAGGGTAACGCGCAACTCTACGGCGAATTCCTCGTCTTCGCCTTCGGCGCGTAACGTCTTCAGCGGGACAAGGGGCAGCGTGAGTTTTTTCCAGCCCGCATGCAGCAGGCGGGTGAGGTTTCTGTCCCGCATATCGCCGGCATCGTGCGCACCGGGCGCAGACAGCAGAAACTCGCGGCTCAGGGGATCGTGACGGAGGAGGAAAGCACGCGTCTGCCGTTCGAGTTCGGCGTTGCCGAGCAGAGAACGCAGGCGTTCCACGGATGCTTGTATTTCCAATTCAAGGAGCGCGCCGTCTTTCAGCAGGTCGCGCAGGCCCGCTTCGTTGTCGACGGCTATGGAGATGTCCGCGACAAGGAAGCCTTCGGCCGTGCGCAACACGGGAGGGGGGTCGACGATCAACCGGTGCGCCGGCGCGGCGTACGCGGACGTGCCGAAAATGCACAACAGTATGAGCAGCAAACAAAAGGCCGGCCGGGCAGCCTGTTCGCAAGCCGGGGATGCGTCTGCGGGATTCATGACGGTTATGCCGACCGGAGTACGCGCAGACGGCGCTATTGCACTTTGCCGAAGCTGTCGTTCATGAGCGAAGCCAGGATTTTGCCCGAACAGGAGAGGTCAAAGCGAGTTTTGGCATCCGCCAATTCCCGCGCCGCGTCGACCGGCGCCATGGCTTCGGCGTATGTCCTTTCCTGGATCATGGCCGAAAAGGCATCGGCCACGCCCGTCAGCCGCCCGAAAGAACTTATGCTCTTGCTGTGTTGCGGGTAGCCCGAGGAGTCGAGGCGTTCGTGATGTTCCATTGTCGCCTGGCGCATCAAATCAAAGCTCTGGTCAAGCTTGTGCATGAGTTTATATCCGGTGACGGTGTGCGGAGGTATTTTTTCTTTTTCCTCCGGCTTGAGCGGTGTTGTTTTATTGAGGATAAAAGCAGGCACCTTGGCCATGCCCACATCGTGCAGAAGCAGAGCAAGAGCTGCCTGATCCAGTTCTTTGCGCTTCATGTTTTCGTTGACTGGATAAACAAAGAGCCACAGTCCCACGCTCATGGTATTGATACAGTGCCTGCTCAGAGAAAATTTTCCTGTGTGCAGGCGGCGGACAAAAAGACGAAGCCTGTGCATGTCCGTCCACAGGTATTCGGTCAGCACCAGCACGTCGCGATGCAACTGCTCGAACAGGGTCTTCACCGGCTGCTCGAAAAACTCCAAAAGGTGCTGATCCAGGGCGCGGATACAGATATCCGCAACTTCGGCTTCCTTGAGGTTGCGGTCGACGAGTACCAGATCAAGCTGTTTGACGATATGCTGCGAATAGACGGGGTGATCCTTGCGTGAGACGAAAAGGTTTCCGGCGGCGCACAGGGCGTGGATTTCGTCGACCTGCTCGTTGGACAGGCGCGTGTCCTTGCGGCAATATGTGAGGAGCTGGGCCACTTTTTCATCAAGTACAAAGAGGTCCAGGGGCGGGCGATACCTGGGGAAACTGTCCAGTATGGGGTCGCTTATCTGGTAGTATTCCTCGGCAACGGCGGCAAGGGCATCGGCATCGGGCATCGCTGCTACTTGGTATACATTTTTACGAGGTTGGTGCCGGAGGATACCTGGTCCTTGCGGAACTGTCCGGCCGTAATCACGCAGAGGTCGCCTTTGTCGAGTTCGGGGCAGGCATCGATAAAGCGTTCCGCTCTTTCCAGGTGGCCCGGCAGGGAGGCATCCGCCGTACGCGGCAGCACGCCCCAGGAAAAATTGAGATGCCGCAGCATTTTCGGGTCGGGGGTCAGTCCGTAAACGGGCTGCCTGGGACGTTGCGAGGACAGGCTGCGCGCGGCTGCCCCGCTCATGCTGTGGGCCACAATAGCCTTTGCGTTGCGGCGTTCCGCCAGCAGGCAGGCGGAATAGGAGAAAAAGTCCGCCGCCGTGTCCGGCATGTGGTACCGGGAAAGGTGGGTGCGCTCCAGCAACAGGGCTTCCGCTTCGGCGGTGATGGCCGACATGAAGGATACGGCCTCGACGGGGAAGCGGCCCATGGCCGTTTCTTCGGAGAGCATGACGCAGTCCGTGCCGTCGAGCACGGCATTGGCCACGTCGGTGGTTTCGGCACGGGTGGGTATGGGGTTGTTGACCATGGAGAGCAGCATCTGCGTGGCCACGATGACCGGTTTGTTCGCGTTGTTGCAGGCGGCTATGATGCGCTTCTGCATGGTGGGAAGCGTGGGCATGGGGCACTCAATGCCCAGGTCGCCGCGCGCTACCATGACTATATCCGCGACGGCGAGGATGTCCTCCAGACGGTCCACGGCGTTTTTGCGTTCCAGCTTGACGCAGATGGGGATAGCGTAGCCGGCCTTCTTGATCATGGAACGGGCCTCAAGCACGTCCTCCGGGGTCTGGACGAAGGACAGGGCGACGGCGTCCGCGCCCAGAGCGAGGCCGTCGAGCAGGTCTTTTTTGTCCTTGTCCGTCAAGGCGGGCAGCATGATATGTTTGCCGGGCAGGGCCAGACCCTTGCGGGAGGTCACGATGCCGCTGTTGTCGGCTTCCATGACCACGCCGCCGCTTACCCTGGAATCGACCAGGAACTGCAGGGTGCCGTCGGCCAGCACAATCCTGTCGCCGCTTTCCATGCCGTCGAGCAGTTCCTTTTTGTCGAAGGGGATATACTGCATATCGCTTCGTTGCGGACGCTCCGGCCCCAGAAAGGCGAGGTCGCCCTTGCTGAAGCTCAGCGACCCCTCTTCAATCGCGCCTATGCGGATTTTCGGTCCGGACAGGTCCTGCATGACGGTTATCGGGATGCCGTGTTTCACCTCAAGGTCGCGGATGGTCTTGATGGTGGCCGAAAAATCCGCGGCCGTGCCGTGCGAGAAATTCAGGCGCACGATGCGGACTCCGGCATCGATAAGCTGCGAGAGTTTTTCCGGCGTGTTGCATGCAGGTCCGATGGTGGCCACTATCTTAGTTTTCATTAAAAATTCCTTTACGGTCTGAAGACATTTCCCAGTACCGGGTAACACCTGTTTTTACGCCTCCGGCGGCCGGGGCGCCGCCCCGGACCCCGCCGGGGGAAATGATTTCCCCCGGACCCCCTCATTGGGGCCGATGCGGCAATTCATATGTTACAAAGTACTAGTTGGTTTCCTGCCTGCGGATAAGTTCAAGGGCCGCTTTGTCCGCCGGGACGCTTTCGCCCATGAAATCCAGCCGGGCGTTGAATGTTCTGCCTTCTTCCCAGACAAAAGGCGTTTTGCCCCCCGGCATGCTGTTCAGTTCAAGCACGTTCACGGCGCGTCCTTTGCCGTCCGGACGCAGCCAGATAAGGCCGGGAACCTTTTCGGCCAGGGAAAAGCCGAAGCCCACCCCTTCGCCGCCGCCCAGAATACAGTCGAAAATACCGCCGGCCTTGGGCAAAAAGTTTTTTTCCGCCACAAGACCCCAAGGGCTGATTCCGAGAAGCAACGGCACCTGCCCGCGCAGTGTTCTGCCCTTTTCCAGAACCTGCCGCTCCTGATCCGGCGTCGGCGCTTTGCCGGGCACGGGGCCTTCGGGGAAGAAGACGATACCTACGGGTCCGGCCGGGGTCCGCACGATTTTGTCGCGGGGTTCCCCGCTGATTTCGAGATATCCCGCGGGAATGCCGCCGGCGGCGTTATTCAGCCACGCGGCCGCGTTGCGGGAAATCCAGCCGGCGTCTACCTGCAGCATCGCCTGCAGTTTGCGGGCAAAGACGGCTTCGGCGGCAGGAGGCGAGGCCGCGCGGCGGCCTTTTTCGGCAAGGTGTCCGTAGCAGAACGGATCGTCGGCGGTGAACTCGTAGGGTCCTGCGAGCACAAGACAGGGCTTGCCCGCATTGCGGTATTCGCGGAACAGCCCGACACGGCGGGCCATGCCGCCGTACGTGCCGTTGCCGCAGGTCGGGCAGGGGCGCGTTTCTCCGAAGGTCGACGCATTGTAGAAAATGGTCAGCAAGGGGTCAACGGCGCGCAACTCGCCGGACGCGGAGAACAGCGCGCTGCCGGCATACGGCGTCGGGGCGGCGGCAAAGGCCGCCGACGCGCCTGTTGCCGCGGGAAGCAGCAACGCAGCCGCGACAATCGACGGCATTGCCGTCGCAATTCGTTGCCGTAGGGTTGCCGCGGGAAGCAGCAACGCAGCCGCAACAATCCGCAATGCGGTTCGCGCCGCAAGAGGCGGCAACGCTGCGGCAACTGTACGCAAAGCGTCCGCTGTTGCGGGGAGCAGCGCGGCTGTCACGGCGGCCCGCAATGCGCCTGGGGCTGCGAGGACCGCGGGCGCGGCGGCATACGCCTTCAAAGGGGAAAGGTTCCTTCCCCGCCGTATCCGGTACAACAGCATATGCGGCAGGCTCAGGAGTTGACGAACTCTTTAAGTTCCTTGCCGGCACGGAAAAAGGGAAGCTTTTTCGGCGCTACGGAAACCACTTCGCCGGTTTTGGGGTTGCGCCCCGCATAGCCTTCGTATTCTTTGATCTTGAAGCTGCCGAGTCCGCGTATTTCCACGCGCCGTCCAGACAGAAGGGCTTGGCGGATGCAGTCGAAAAAAGTGTTGACGACCGCAGCCGCGTCGTCTGCCGAAAGAAAGTTCTCTTCGGCCATTATCTTGATAATCTCGCTTTTGTTCATCAAAAATTCCTTAAGGTTTGCCGGCCCTCCCTGCCGCTTTCAGGGAGATTCCGGCCGACTTCCGGCAAAGCAGTTGCAACGGGAAGGCGGCATGCCGCGCGCGGCCGGATTGTTTTTGTTTTCGGGCAGGTTACTACGAACGGCAAGTCCGGTCCAGCAGAATATAACGCGTACCGTCGTCTTGTGCGGGGCCTGTCCTTTCGCAGTAACGATGGGGAATCATTGATATATTACTGAGGAGCCTTCGCCCCGTTCAGTCGACGGCGTTTACGTTGCGCAGGGGGGCACCGAGCACATCTCCGGCCGGCAGGGCGTTGCGCAGTTGTTCCAGTTTGTCGGCTGCCGCCAAGCAGTCCAGGGAGGCAGGAGAACGCGGTGCCAGTTCCATGAGCGGTCGTTGTTTGCGCACGGCTTCGGTCATCCCTCTGTCAATGCGGATTTCACAAAGAAAGGAGGGTGAGAAGCCGAGAAAGCGTTTGCATACGGCCGCCAGACGGTTGAAGGTTCGTTTCGCTTCGTCCCGTGATTCCGCCATATTCACGATAATGTGGAAGTCCGACACGTCGTAGCGGGCCGACAGCACTTTCATAAGGGCGTAGCTGTCCGTGAGGGAGGTCGGCTCCGGAGTGATCACCACAAGGCGCAGGGTGGTCATGGATGCGAAACTCAGGACGGTGGGCGAGATGCCCGCCCCGATGTCCATGCAGACGAAATCGTATTCGGCAGCCAGGGGATTGAGTCTTTCCCGCAACATGCTGCGCGCCCCCGCGTCCAGATCTACGAAGTCCGCCATGCCGGAGTTGGCGGGCAACAGATCCAGCCCCGGCCGGCCGTCGGCGCCGAAGGGAATCAGAATGTCCGCGGGATCCTGGTTGTTGATGAGGATGTCCTGCATATGTTTTTCCGGGGCGATGCCCAAGAGGACATCCATGTTGGCCAGCCCCATGTCGCAGTCTATCAGCAGCACCTTGCGGCCGCGCTGATGCAGGGCGCAACAGATGTTCAGGGCCAGATTGCTTTTGCCCACGCCTCCTTTGCCGCTGAGTATAGAAAAGCTGACGGATTTTCTGTTCATGGCAGTTTACTCCGCACCCATATCGGCGAACAGGAATTGCTTTTCGCCCGCATGGACCAGACTTGTCCGATCCTTGTTCAGTTTTTCGCTTGAGGCCGCGGCGACGTTGTTTTTGCCGTTTTTCTTGACCTCATACATGGCTTTATCCGCGCTTTCCAGGAGGCAGGCGCTGTTTTTGCGCTCGCGGTCGAGCAGGGCGAGGGTGGCAACCCCACCCGAGAAGGTCACAGTGAAGCTTTCTTCGTTGCATGCGAAGCGTTCTTTTTTGAGCGCGGAGAGCAGGCGGTTGCCGAGCATGACTCCCGTCCAGACGGTTGTGGCGGGCAAAATGACGGCGAACTCCTCACCGCCTATGCGTGCGGTGATGTCGTAGTGGCGCATCGAGTTCTGCAACAGTCTGGCCACATCCTGCAAAACACGGTCGCCGCAGGCGTGGCCCCAGCGATCGTTGATTTGCTTGAAATTATCCAGGTCCAAAAGTATCAGGCTCAGCTCGGTGTGCGAACGCAAGGCTCTGGAGACTTCTTCGTCGAGGCGCCTGTTGAAGTATCCGCGGTTGCCTATGCCCGTGAGCGCATCGTGGTCGCGTTGAAAAGCAAGGCGCTGCTGCAGTGCGAGCATCTTTGCCACCGCCTCGGCCCGGTCGCACTGCAGGGGTACGGCCAGCCAGTTCTCCAGGCCGTAGGTGGACGCGCAACGCTCCCAATCCTCAAGGGATATACCCTGAAGGACGCGTACAAGAGCCGTTGCCGCGTTGCCCCGGACGGGCAGCTGCAACAATATGCTCTCGACCACGTTTTCCAGGTCGGCGAGCATATTGCCGTACATGCCCCCTTCGGGCGGCAACGGCGCATCATTGAATTTTGTCGGCATGGCGAAACAATAACAGAGAACGTATGAGGTTGTCGAGGTTGCCGTCGAGCACCGCGTCCACGTCCGTTTCATCCGCGCCGGTCCTGTGGTCTTTGACGAGACGGTACGGCTGCAAGGTATACGTACGGATCTGGCTGCCGAAGTTGATGGCGTCCTTGTCCCGGTAGCGGCTTTTTTTCTCGTCCTCCGCCTTGCGCAGTTCGCGTTCGTAGAGGCGGGCCCGGAGTACGGACATGGCGGCGTCCTTGTTGCTGTGCTGGGATTTTTCGTTCTGGCACTGGACGACGATGCCCGTGGGCAGATGGGTGATGCGCACGGCGGATTCGGTCTTGTTTACATGTTGCCCGCCGGACCC
Source organism: Desulfovibrio sp. (assembly GCA_031282465.1). Lineage (GTDB taxonomy): Bacteria > Desulfobacterota > Desulfovibrionia > Desulfovibrionales > Desulfovibrionaceae > Frigididesulfovibrio. The sequence continues at coordinate 4,357 of JAITDR010000063.1, read as the reverse complement.
GCCGGCACGGAAAACGTCGATGCGCAGGTCGCCTTCGTCGATGTTGACGGCAATGTTCCGTCCCGCGTCCGGCAGGACGTCCACAGAGGCAAAGGAGGTATGCCGTCTCCCCGATGCGTCGAAGGGTGAGATGCGGATGAGGCGGTGAATGCCGTTTTCGCCTTTCAGCAGACCGTAAGCGTTGGGACCGGTTATGCGCAGGCAGGCGCTTTTGATGCCTGCCTCGTCGCCGGACTGGAAATCCAGGTATTCGCAGGCGCAGTCGTGTCTGTCCGCCCAGCGCTGGTACATGCGCAGCAACATGGCGGCCCAGTCCTGGGCTTCCGTTCCTCCCGCGCCGGGATGCAGACAGAGAACGGCGGGCAGCGCGTCCTCTGTATCGGCAAGGAGCATGGCCGTTTCCGTCTGTTCCAGAAGGGTGCGCAGGTATTCCAAAGATTGCGCCAGACTTTCCAGCGCCTCCTCGTCGCCTTCTTCCCCGGCCAGGGCAAGCCAATCCTCGACGTCGTTCCTCGCTTCCTGCAGCAGCGCAAAGCGGCTCTGTTCGTTTTCCAGACGGCTTTTTTCCCGCAGAACGGGGGTCAGCAGTTCCGGCTTGTCCCAGGCAGCGGGCGCGGCCAGTTGCTTTTCCATTTCCGAGAGCCGGGCATTGACGTCGTCGGGGTCAAAGACGCCCCCGTAAGCCGTCGAATTGTTCAAAAAGGGGGTCGGCGGAGGATTTGAGTTCGGGAAAGGTATACATGCATGCACCTGTTTATCGTTGTTCCGCTTGTCCGTCTCTGCCGCCTTCGTGGGGAAACGCGTTCCCGCCGCGGCCTTGCGGAATAGAGGGTTTGACTGTGAAAATACACATCCCGATGAGGGGGTCCGGGGGAAATCATTTCCCCCGGCCGCCGGAGGCGTAAAATCAACCTCGTTGCGCGCCGACTGCCGCAAAGCGCTGCAGGGCGCCGAGTACAAGGGCCGTTGCCGCTGCGACCCCGAGGAACAGTTCCGGCAGGGGATGCATGCGGTGATACGGGGTCCGTTCAGTGGCTGCGGCGACTTCGGCCGTCAGGCAACCTTCCGTAAAAAGTCCCTCCAGTCGGGCCGTCAGTCTCCCGCGGGCGTCGAATACCGCGCTTATGCCGGTGTTCGTGGCGCGAAGCAGCGGTCTTGCCTGCTCTACGGCGCGCACCGCGGAATGGGCCAAGTGCTGCAGGGGGGCGGAACTTTTTCTGAACCAGGCGTCGTTGCTGACGTTCAGCAGGATGCCCGCGCCCTGCTTCACCTGTTCCTGTGCCGGATAGGGAAAGACGGCTTCATAACAGATCAGCGGCCCGAGGGAAAGGGGGGGGGAGCCGTCCAAAATCAGGGGCCGGGCGGCCGCGCCCGGCGAGAAATTCATGCCCTGCAGCAGCCCGCGCAGGAAAGGGATATCGTCGACAAGGGGTATATATTCGCCGAAAGGCACAAGGTGCATCTTGTCGTAGCGTCCCGCGACCCGCCCCTTGGGGGAAAGCAGAAAGAGTGAATTGTGCAGGCGCGCCCCGCCGTGCTCATCCGTATCCGCCGCTATGCTGCCGAAGCCCAGATACACGGCGTGCCGGGCGGCAAAGCGGCGCAACGGCTCATCCAGTTCCGGGCGTCGGGAAAAATAGAAGGGCACGGCGGTTTCCGGCCAGACGACAAAGCGCGCGGGGAGCGCGTTTTGCCCTGTCCGTCGCCCGGCGTCTTCGGCAAGGGCCCGCGCGGACAGCCCGAGATAATGTTCAACGGTTGCCTGTTGAAACTCCTTGTCCCATTTTCGGGACTGATCGATGTTGCCTTGCACGGCAATGAAGCGCAGACGCGCCTGCGGGGCGTCGTTTTCTCCGGTACGGGCGTCGGGGCTGAGGCGTTGCACGCCGCAGACATAGAGGGCGGCAAGGATCAGCAATGCCGCGCAGGCCGGGACTGCGCGTTCCCTGCCGGAGACGCGGGGAGGCGGCGCCGCGCCGCTTACGTCGACTGCCGGCGGGAGGTCCCGGCAGGGCGCACGGAGAGGCGCCTTTTGTCCCGGTTGAGGTGGTACACTGTGTTCATTCCGGCCGGACACGCGGGGAAGCGTCCGGCTTACGGCCGGAGCGTTCGAGGGGGAAGGACCGGGGGCGCGTTTTCCCGGAGTCGTTCCCAAAGCGGACGCGCACAGACAGGCTGCGGTCGCGTAAGCCGCGCTCAGCGCATAGCCGCCCGCATAGGCCGCGCCCTGCAGCATAACGGGAAAAAACGCGAAGGCCGAACTCAAGGTCAGCCAAGGGAAGCCGCTGAAGAGCACGCTGTTCAACGCTTCAAAGCCGCCGTAAGCCAGACCGCTCAACAGGGGAGGGGCCGCGTTGCGCAAAAGGCGTCTCGGCCCCGACACGCCGTCGTCGGCGAAAACGCAGATGAAGGTCCGGGCCGCAAAGGCCGCGAGGGCGCCGTAACAGGCCAGAAAGGCGTAAAGGGCGATCAGCAGGGGCAGGACAAGGACAGGGGACATGCCGGCCACGTCGAGCATGGGCCAAGCCAGCCAGTACAGGCACGCCGCGTTGGTCAGAAAACCCAGAACCCAGCCGTACGCCGCCGCTTCTCCGTCTGAATCGGCATGGAAAGCAATCAGGTACAGGCAGAAGGGGTGGAGCAGGGCCGTGAAGGGCAGGTGCAGGACCGCGTTCGGCAGTCCGAAAAAAAAGCCTGCCGCGCCGACGGCGCATAGAAAGATGCGTTCGGGTATCGCCCGGAGCGGGCGGGGTGGGACTGCGGGAGGCACAGCCCCCCGGTCGGGTCTGAAGTCGCGTCCGGGTAGAACCCGAAGCTGCCGGCCGACGGGGCCGCGGGGCAAGGCGTCCTGCTTGCGCTCAAGGGACGCGGGAGCGGGACACGGCGGCTTCCGCATACCGATGCCGCTGTTCAGTCCCGTTTTTCCGCCGGGCCTTCGGCGCCGGCTTTGCGCGTTGCGGCATCGGCTGCGCCGCTTTCCGGAAACATCAGACGCACCGAGTTGATGTGCTTGGGGTCCGAGTCGATAACGGTAAACACGGCGCCGCCTGCGTCGCCCGGCGTGAAGCTTTCGCCGGGCAGGGGCACACGGCCGGCAAGATGCGTCAGGTAACCGCCTATGGTGTCCACTTCGTCGGATTTCAGGGCGAGGTGCAGGCTTTCGTTCAGGTCGTCCAGGCCGGCGCGTCCGTTGACCAGATAACTGCCGTCGTCCTGCTGGCTGATTTCTTCTTCGCGCGGCGCGTCGTGTTCGTCCTCAATATCGCCCACGATTTGTTCCAGCACGTCTTCTATGGTGACCAGACCGGCCGTGCCGCCGTATTCGTCCAGAATAACGGCCAGATGGTTTTTACGGCTGCGGAATTCGTGCAGAAGATCCAGAACATTTTTGCTTTCGGGCACAAAAAAGGGTTCGCGCATGATTTCCGACAGCGGCCGCGAGTGTTTGTCCGGGTCCGGCAGATGCTGAAGCAGGTCTTTGGCATGCACAATCCCGACGATGTTGTCGCGGTTTTCAGAAAATACGGGGATGCGGGAATGGCCGGTGGAAACGATGAGTTCCGCCATGGTTGTGATGCTTTCGCTGTGCGGGAGACAGGCGATGTCCGTGCGCGGGGTCATGATGTCCCTGACCTGCAACTCGTCAAGGGTCAGAACGCTGAGGAGCATGCTCCTCTCTTCAGTGTCCAGTTCTCCTTCTTCGCCCGCCTCCAAAATGGCCTGTTCCACCGTGTCGGCGTGGCGTCCGCGGAACCATGCGCTTATTGTGCGCCATATACTGTGACTGTCTGATCCGTCGTCCAAAAGTTCCTCCCTGGCTTGCCCGGGTTTGCGCGCCGGCGGTATTGTCGGCGTCAGATCGGGTGTTCTCTGAACAGTTCGATATGCCTGCGCATGATCCATTTACCGAGCGGTTCAATGTCACTGGCAAGGGAGACGCGCAGCCATTCAAGGCTGCCCGGCTCTCCCGGTATCGCCTGCTCGCGCGGTCTGGCCCAGGCCAGACATTGCAGACCCAGGTTGGTCATCCGCGAGGCATGGTCCACCCACACGCTCTGGACGCGGCAGTGCAGCCACAGGCGCAGGCGTTTGCCGTTTTCCGGATCCAGAAGATCCACCATAAAGATAAGCTGCTCAATCGCGTTGAACTGCAGGTTCCGTTCATGCATGATGCTGTATGACAGCCCGAGACGCGCGCCGCCCGCCGAGAGGTCCACTATCACAAACTGTTCGGCGATGCCGGGAAGATACAGCAGGCAGGGAGAAGGCCACAGAGAAATATCGTGGAGCCTGTCCGGCATGGGCATGCTTCGGTTGTGCCAGATCGCGCTGCCCAAAAGGCAGGAGGGAGGGGGCG
>JAITDR010000042.1 GCA_031282465.1 Desulfovibrio sp. | reverse complement strand
TCCATGATTTCCTTTTCTTTGATCCTGCACTTCTCGTCCACCTTGAGCACGTAACCGTCGGTCAGTTTCTGCACGGCCTCCTGGGCCTTTTTTATATCGTCTTCGCTGTAGCCCCGGCTCTTGTCTTTTTCGAGCTTTTTCAGGGCATCGTTGGCTTCGCGCCGGATGTTGCGCACGGCAACCTTGGTTTCTTCCCCGTACTTGCGGGCCACCTTGACCAAGTCTTTGCGCCGCTCTTCCGTCAGCGCCGGAATGGCGATGCGGATGAGCCTGCCGTCGTTCACCGGGGTCAGGCCGAGGTCGGACTTCAATATTGCCTTCTCCACCAGGGAGAAGGAATTTTTATCCCAAGGCTGCACGGTGATGGTACGGCTGTCCGGCGTCGCCACCGAGGCGATTTGGCCGATGGGGGTCGGCTTGCCGTAATAGTCCACCTTCAGGTCGTCCAGCAGCGAGGCTGAAGCCCTGCCGGTGCGCAGTTTGCCGAAATCACGCTCCAACACCGCCATTGCCTTGAGCATGCGCTCTTCCGCGTCTTTTTTGACGGCCTCCATGGTGTACCTCCTGTTTCAGGAAACAACATCGCAGGCCGTCCGGTCCGCAACCGGGGCGCCCGCGTCGTCGCCCGGAACGAACCTGCGTACGGCCCCGCTTTCAGGAAACATCGCGGGTCGCCTGATCCACAACCAATGTGCCCACTTCTTCGCCCAGAATAAGTCTGCGCACGGCTCCGCCGAACATATCGCAGACAACTATCGGTATACGGTTCTCCCGTGCCAGGGTAAGGGCGGTATAGTCCATAACGCCGAGTTTTTTTTCCACCGCCTCGGCATAGGTAATGCGGTTATAACGCACGGCATCGGCAAATTTCATGGGGTCCTTGTCGTAGATGCCGTCGACCTTGGTGGCCTTGATGATGACGTCGCACCTGAGTTCCATGCCGCGCAGAGCGGCGGCCGTATCCGTAGTAAAATAGGGGTTGCCGGTGCCGGCCGCGCATATCACGACCCTGCCCTTTTCCAGGTGCCGCTCGGCGCGTCTGCGGATATACGGTTCGCAAACGGCCTGCATGGTGACGGCGGACAGTACGCGGGTGGCGTGTCCGCGTTTTTCGAGAGAGGACTGTATCGCCACGGCGTTCATCACCGTTGCCAGCATACCCATGTAGTCCGCCGAGACACGGTCCATGCCCCTGGCCGACGCGGACAGCCCTCTGAAGATGTTGCCGCCCCCGACGACCAGCGCAACCTGGGCATCCAGAGCCAGTATACCCGCGAGTTCGTCGCTGAGGCTTTCCACCGTTTCCGGGTCTATGCCGAAGCGCTGTTCTCCGGCCAAGGCTTCACCGCTCAGTTTCAGCAACACTCTTGTGTATTTCAGGTCAGCCACGGAACCTCCCGGAGATGCGGGGGAAAGCCGCCCGCGTCACTCATGATCGAACGGCGCGCCCCAGCTTGCGTCAAGGAGGCGGATATATTTCAGAAAAACATAAAAAGAAGCGTGACAGGCCAGGATAAAGCCGGCACGGCCGTCCAGAAAACCGAAGCGCAGGAAGTACAGGCGGATAAAACGCCAGACGGCGTGCCCGACGGCCTTCACGGCCCCGCCGCGTTCACCGGCGGCGGCGAGATCCGCGGCCCCGCCCTGGGCATAGCCGTTGAGTTTTTCCAGGTGATTTGCGAAAGACGCGTAGGGATAGTGGATGATTTCGCCCCGCATGTGCCCGAAAGAAGCAACGGGGTGGAAGGTCTGGTGTACGCCGCTCATGGTAATCCTGACGCAGCCGTTGCGGAACAGCCGGTACAGCGTATCCGGCCGGCGCCAGGCGTACTTGACGAAGCGGTCGAAATACCAGGAGCGTCTCGGCAGGTAATAGCCGTCCGGCGCGCCTGCCGGACGCGGCCCGGCCAGCGCGCCGGTTATTTCGTCGGCCAGGGCGCGGCTGCACACCTCGTCCGAATCAAGAATAACAATCCATTCACTGTCCACGTGTTGCAGGGCGAAGGCGAACTGCTCGCCGATGCCCGTCCACGGCCGGCTGAGTATGCGGGCCTTGTGCCTGCGGGCGATTTCCAAGGAGTCGTCCGTGCTCAGGCTGTCCACGACCAGGATGTCGGTGCAGAAAAAAAGCGATGCGAGGCACCGGTCAAGCAGTCTTTGCGAATTCCCGGTGAGTACGATGCCGGTCAGTCGGGGCAGAGTAGGTGCGTCCTCCCCGGCGCGACCCGAAGGGGGCAAGGCGTACCCTTGACGGCCCGGACCGGCGTCCGGCGGGAGGGGCATCCCGCGTTCCCGACACTCCGAACCTGCGGCGTCCGAGGCCGGCATCGACGGAAGATGCGGCTCCCCGGTGCCGTTCGAGCCGTCAGCCATGTTCCCCGAGCCGCAGGCGCGTGAAGCGGCGGACCGTAATCGTGTCTTTCAGCGTCGCGGCGCAGGCGTCGATCAGGCTTTTGACCGTCACCTTGTCGTCGCGGATGTATGCCTGCTCAAGAAGGCAAACTTCCTTGCAGAATTTCTGAATGCCGCCCTCGACGATTTTTTCCACGATATCGGCAGGTTTGCCTTCGTCCAGCGTTTTTTGCCGGTAGATTGCGCGTTCGCGTTCCAGCAGGGCCGGGTCCAAGCTGCCCCTGTCCAGGGCGACGGCGCCGGTTGCGGCGGCCTGCATGGCCAGATTATGCGCGAGTTCGAGCAATTCCGCCCTGTCGCGCGCTGCCGCCGTGCCGGTTCCGACTTCGACCAGCACGCCGATTTTGCCGTTGCTGTGCACATAATTTTCCACAATGCCGGGCTGCGCGGCTTCGTAAAAGACGAAACGTCCGACGGACATGTTTTCCCCGAGAGCAGCAATCAGTCCGTGCAGGTCATCTTCGGTCAAGGCAGCTAGGGCCGCGGCATCGGCGGGCCTGTTCGTGAAGACCTTGTCCGCGGCGGCGGCGGCAAAGGCTTTGAAGTGTTCGCCGCGGGCCACGAAATCGGTTTCGCAAAGCACTTCAACCAGAGCGGCGGCGCTGTTGTCGGGCGCGTTTTTTACGCCGATCACCCCTTCCGAGGTAACGCGCCCCGCCTTCTTGGCGGCTTTGGAAAGTCCTTTGCGGCGCAGGAAGTCCACGGCTTCTTCCAGGGAACCGCCGCTTTCCTGCAGGGCTTTTTTGCAGTCCATCATGCCTGCGCCTGTGCGCTCGCGCAGTTCTTTTACCAGGGCAGCGGAAATCTCGGCCATCGTACACTCCTTGACAGCACATTCTTCGATTTTCAGGTCAAAACCGCGTCCGTGCAGTTGTATTATTGTCGGCTGCGGCGGGAACGCCATCCGGTCCCGGTTCCCGAAAGGCAGCGCCTTTCGGGACGGCACGATGCCGGACGAGCCGATGCCGGAGACAATATCGTCAATGTTGTTCCGGAATCGTGCCGTCTCCGGAAACCGTCAGCTTGCCGGTGCGGCGGCTTCGTCGGTCGTCTCGACGGGGAAATCCCGCGCGGAGACAGGTTTCTCGGCGGCGGCCATTTTACGCAGGGCTTCTTCGGGGTTCCCGCCTCGGGGATCTTTGCCCTTGCGCATGGCTTCCCCTTCAATGCAGGCATCGGCGATGCCGGTCACGAACAGCTTGATGGCCCGGATGGCATCGTCGTTGCCGGGAATAATATAGTCGATCAGGTCCGGGTCGCAGTTGGTATCGGTCACGGCCAAGATGGGAATGCCCAGCGTGCGGCATTCCTTGACGGCTATTTCCTCGCGGTGCGGGTCGATGATGAAGGCGGCGCGCGGCAGGTTGTCCATATCGCGGATGCCGCCCAGCACCAGGAGCAGTTTGTCCAACTCGCGTTTCAGCGTCAGGACTTCCTTTTTCTGGTAGCGGCCGACGGAACCGTCGGCAAACATGGCTTCCAGCTTTTTCATGCGCTCGATGCTTTTCTGGATGGTGGAAAAATTGGTGAGCGTGCCGCCCATCCAGCGGTTGGCCACATAGAGTTGCCCGGCGCGGCCGGCTTCCTCGGCGACGGCTTCCTGGGCCTGGCGTTTGGTGCCTATGAAGATGACGCGGCCGCCGGAGGCCACAGTGTCCGCCGCTTTGTCGTGCGCGGCGCGGTACAGTTTGACCGTCTGTTGCAGGTCGATGATGTGGACGCCGTTGCGCGCGCCGAAAATAAACGGCTTCATCTTGGGATTCCAGCGGCGGGTCTGGTGCCCGAAATGCACGCCGGTTTCCAGCATCTGTTTCATGGTCACGTATGGCATAGTCCGCTCCTGGGGTTTTGTCGCCCCGCGCGACGACGCGGGACGTACTTCCACTCCGGCCGAATCCTTCAACCCCGGCGGACGGCCGAGGCACCCCGGATTGATGCCGTAAGTGTGCTTCGTTGTGGGAACAGAGGGATATAACAACGATGTTGTCTTTTGGCAAGGAATTTTCGGGCTTGCGTCGGGCGCGCCTGCCGCAACAGGTACAAGGCAGGAAAATCCCGGGTTGCCGGATTTACCGCCGCACAGCGGGGCTTGCGCTCCCGGAGGCCCGCCCGGCCAGCCGGCTTGCCGGCGCAATCACGCCGTTCCCGCTTTCCTTCGCCCGACTTCTTTGATAGAGAGTGCCGTCACAAGAAGGTACACGCCGTATGGACAACACTGTTTTTGCAAGCCGCCGTGAACGCCTGCGGCCGCTCCTGCGCGAAGCCGGGTCGGCCGCCCTGCTTGTAACGTCGGACGCCGACCGTTTTTACCTGAGCGGCTTTGAGCTGCACGACACGCAAATCAACGAAAGTTCCGGCTGCCTGCTGATTACGACGGACGGACGGGATCTGCTCTGCACCGACCGCAGGTTTGCCGACGCCGCCGCGCGCCTGTGGGACGAGGACGATATTGTCGTCTACCGGGGCAACGGGTTGGCCGATATCAACGCCCTGCTCAAGGACCGCGTGTCCGGCACGGTCGGCTTTACTCCTTCGGCCCTGAGCGTGCAAGCCTTTGAAATCATCGGCGACGGCGTGAGCATGCGCGACGCAGGCAATCCGGTCGCAGAACTGCGTACCGTCAAGGATGACGACGAGATTCGCCGGCTTGAAAATGCCTGCCGCCTGAACGAAGAACTCATGCGCGAGCTGCCCGCCTTGGCCCTGCCCGGCCTGACGGAGGCCGGCCTGGCTTGGGAAATAGAGCGTTTCTGGCGCGAGCGGGGCGCGGAAGAACTCGCCTTTCCGTCCATCGTCGCCGTGGACGGCAATGCCGCCCTGCCGCATGCCTCGCCCGGACGCACCCAAATTACCGATGCCTGTTGCCTGCTTGTGGATGCCGGCTGCCGGCTCGATGCCTATTGCTCGGACCAGACCCGCACCCTGTGGATCGGGGACAAGCCCGATGCCCTCTTCGCTTCGGATTTACAACTGGTCCGCGAGGCGCAGGAACGTGCTGTGCGCGGCATCCGTCCGGGTATGACCGCACGGGAAGTTTACGGAATCGCCGCCGCTTTTCTGGATGCCGAGGGCGCGCTTGACCTGTTCACCCATGCCCTCGGCCACGGGATCGGCCTCCAGACGCACGAATCGCCGTCCCTGAACGATAAATCGGAAATCGTCCTGCGGCCGGGCATGGTGTTGACCGTCGAACCCGGCCTGTACCGGCGGGGTCGCCACGGCATCCGATGGGAACACATGGTGCTGGTGACCGAAGACGGGGCGAGGGTTTTGTAAGTTGCCGTCGCCGGCGGGGATTTCCCGGAAGGGATGAGGTGGACCGTAAAGAAATTTCCGATGGACCCCGCCGCCAGCGCCTGACCGTGCGCGGCCAGGTGCAGGGGGTGGGTTTTCGTCCCTTCGTGTTTCTTCTTGCCGAACGATGCGCGCTTACCGGCTTTGTACGCAACGGACCGGACGGGGTGTGCGTTGAAGTCCAGGGAAAGGAAGAGGCGCTGCATGCCTTTGCCTCGGGTCTGGAACGAGATTTGCCGCCGCTGGCCCGCATTACCGGCATTGACCGCGAAGACCTGCCCCTGAATCCGGGAGAAACGGCCTTCGCCATAGCCGGCAGCGGCGGCGGCCGGGGACGGTCGGTGCTGGTCAGCCCTGATGTCGGCATCTGCCCGCAATGTCTTGCCGAAATCCGCGACCGCGCGAACCGGCGTTTCAGGCATCCTTTCGCCAACTGCACGGACTGCGGCCCGCGCTACAGTCTCACCCGCACCATACCCTACGACCGTTCCGGCACCAGCATGGCCTGTTTTCCTCTGTGCCCGGAATGCCGCGCCGAATACGAAAACCCCCGCGACCGGCGTTTTCACGCCCAGCCCAACGCCTGTCCGCACTGCGGCCCCGTAGTGCGTCTGGAACTCCCCGGCGGCGCGGGAGGACATGAACGGCCCGTAGTCAAGCAAGGCAGAGCTCGGGAACTTCCGGCCGATGCGGGAAGATATGAACGGCCCGTAGTCGGACAACCCGACACTCGGGAATTTCCGGCCGGCGCGGGAACAGGCGTCTGTATCGACGGGGAACGCGCTCTGCCCGCCCTTGCGCGTTTTTTGTTCGACGGCGGCATAGCGGCCGTCAAGGGCACAGGAGGTTTTCATCTGGCCTGTGACGCGCGCAATGACCGGGCAGTTGCCGAACTGCGCCGGCGCAAACTGCGCCCGCGCCAAGCCCTGGCGGTGACGGCCGCCGGCCTCGACGACATCCGGAGTATTGCGGCGTTGGGTCCCGCCGAAGAGGCCGCGCTCCTGTCCCCGGAACGGCCCATCGTCATCTGTCCTTTGCTCCCGCAGGCGGCGTTTGCGGAAACCGGAACTCCGCGCGTGTTGTCCGAAACCGGGACGCCTGCCGAATTTTTTGAAACCGGAACGCAAGCTGCGTTTCCTGAAGCCGGCGCATCCGCCGGGATTGCTCCCGCCGTTTCTTCTCTTGTCGCTCCGGACACGCGCAGCATAGGCGTCATGTTGCCGTACACCCCCCTGCATGTCCTCCTTATGGACGAATTTGCGGCCCTGGCGCGGCGGGAAGGCCGGGCGGGTCCGGCCGTGCTTGTGATGACCTCCGGCAACAGGCGCGGGGAACCCATCTGTCTCGGCAACCGCGAGGCGCGCGCCGCTTTGGCCGGCATTGCCGACGCCTTTCTTTTTCACAACCGGGACATTCTCGTCCGCGTCGACGATTCCGTGGTGCGCCCGCGTCCGGCGCGGGACGGGCGACAACCCGGTCTGCTTTTTTTCCGTCGCGCGCGCGGCTTTGTGCCCAGGCCGATCAATTTCGCCGCTTCATTCTCCTGTCTTGATGATTCCTTGCCCTGCGTGTTCGGTGCGGGGGCGGAACTCAAGAATGCCCCGTGTCTGACCAGAGGCACGGAAGCCTTTGTCGGCCAACACATCGGAGATATGGAAGATCCGGGTACTTCCGCCTTTCATGAGGAAGTACGCGGTCATCTGATGCGCCTTCTGCATGTCGAGCCGGAGATCGTCGTGCGCGATGCGCATCCCGACGCCCTCAGCGGCCGCCTTGCCGAAGAGTATGCCGGGCGCTTCGGCCTGCCGGTCCTGCGTCTTCAGCATCATTTCGCCCATGCGCATGCCGTTCTGGCCGAGAACGGCCATGCCGGCAAAGCCTTGGTTCTCGTGTTGGACGGCTCGGGTTTCGGCCCGGACGGAACGCTGTGGGGCGGGGAATTTCTGTTTGTCGAGCCTTGTCCGGCGGGAGGCGGGCCGCCTGTACACAAACGCCCGGCTCGTCTGGCCCCGCTGGATTTGCCGGGAGGCGACGCCGCCGTACGCGAGCCCTGGCGCATCGCCCATGCCCTGTTGCTGCGCCTCGGGTTGATCGACGGGCGCGGGTCCGCACCGTTCCCCCTCCCCTGGCTCCCGGAGAAATCCTTTGCGGCGGGCATACTGCGGCAAATGCTGGAGTCGGGGTTGAACACCCCGCGCTCAAGCGGCTGCGGCCGCCTTTTCGACGCTGTTTCCGCCCTGCTCGGCCTTTGCCTGGAAACGAGTTACGAAGGACAGGCGGCAATATGCCTGGAGGAAGCGCAGGCGCTGCCTCCTTTTTCTTCCGAAGTTTCCCTGCCCGATTCGAAGGTGTATCCCTGCCCTTTGCTGCCCGATCCCGAAGTCGACATCAATATCGACTCCGGGCTCAATGCCGACGCTGAAGTCCCGCTTGACGCCGAACCCGGATCGTCGCTGGATACCCGCTCGTTGTTTCGCGCCCTGTGCGAAGACCTTGCCTCGGGGACTTCGCCCGCGCTTATCGCGCGGCGTTTTCACCGCAGCCTTGCCTGCGGTCTTGTGGAGGCGGCGGCCGTTCAGGCGGCGGCGCTCGGCGTGAAAACGGCGGCGCTGTCCGGCGGCTGCATGATGAACATGACCTTGAGCGGACTGCTGCGCCGAGGGCTGGAAGAAAAAGGACTGACGGTCAGGGAGCACGTTCTGCTCCCGCCGGGAGACGGGTGCATCGGCTTCGGGCAGGCCGTTT
>JAITDR010000032.1 GCA_031282465.1 Desulfovibrio sp. | reverse complement strand
GCAAGGCAGAAAGGCAGCATCAGGTATTTCTGGTAGGTGCTCACGTGATACTGGCCTTCAACGAGCATTTTCAGCGCCTTGCCCGCAGCGACGGCCGCAGTATAATCCTCCGGACTGTTCAGCGCATCGCGCAGGTAGTCCGTCCTGTTCATCTCAAAGCCGTTCCAGCCTGCTGCCATGAGTATGTAATCATAGTGAGTGACCGCGTACAGAAGCAGGCATACGCACGCGGCTTGTGCCCCGTGAGCGGTGCCGAACCCGTCGAGTTTTCTCCGGAGTAAAAAAAGCGCGTAAAAAAACAGCAGAAACAGCGGCGCATGCAGCAGAAAACTGAAGAAGGGGCAGACGGCAAGCGCAAGGGCGCGTTTGCCGTTCCAGCCGTCAAGGGCGATCGACAGCAGCGCCCAGGCCAGGATGGGGGTGACGGCCGTGCCCGTGTAGCTGATTTGGTCGTAAAAAAGGGGCAGCAGGGCGTACTGCAGGGCAAAAAAGGCGCAGAACAGAGATGTGACCGGGCGTTGTCCGAAAAGATCCGGGAGGAGGCGTGATGAGCGATTCCGCTGTCCGAGGACGGCGCATGTATCCGGAGGGAGGTACGGGAGGCCAACCCTCTCGTTTGTGTCGGGAAAAGCGCGCGGCATGTCCGGTATAACGCGGCGCAGGAAAAGGTACATGCCGGTGAAGCCGATCATGTGGCAGGCGAGTTTGTGCAGCAGCAGGGCATATGTCGGGGGAAAGAGCGTAAAAAAAAAGCCGCCGAGGCGCAGGTTCAGATAGTCGCCCGTGCCCGCGAAGCGGGCTGGAATAAAGCTCCTGAACTCCCCGCTGTTGAAAAAAATGCCCGCGCCCAGGTGTTTCCAGGGAAAGAGCATATCCAGAAAATCGTGTATGTAGACCGGAATGTCGGGCCACTGCAGGAACCAGCGCCGGCTTGCGAAAACAACGACGAGCAGGGCACAGCTTCCGTACAGTATGCAGCGTCGCACGGGGTCCGCCGTCATGGTTGCGCGCTGTGCCGGCGCCTGCTCACGCCTCTCGGCGCTGCGACAGATGCGCCGGGGATTTCGGTTGGTATTTCGCCTGTCTGCTCAACATAACCAGTTCCATGACCTTTTCGCTCAGCACCTGCAGGTCGGGCTTGGCGAACTGCGCGTCCACGCCCACGGATTCGCCCTTGTGTTCCAACTTGTCCGTAATCAGGGAGGAAAACAGGGCGACAGGCAGGACTTTGAGCACCGGGTCTTCCTTGATTTGCCGGCAGAGGGTAAGCCCGTCCAGCCTGGGCATTTCGATATCCGAGATGACCGCGTTGACGAAAGCGGTTACCGGCTTCTCCTCCGTCACCTTGCCGCGCAGGCGGCAAAGCAGATCCCAGGCCTCTCCGCCGTTGGGTACGGAAATAACTTTGAAGCGCCCGCTTTGCTCAAGGAGTTGTTTGACCAGATTGCGCACATTGCCTGAATCGTCCGCGTGCAGCACGGTGAAAACAGTGCTGTTGTCGTAGTCCGCCCCGGACGGGCGGTTGAGTCGGATGGACAGCGAGGGATTCAACTCCCCGATGATGGCTTCCATATCCAGAATGAACAGCACGCGCCCTTCAAGCCGCACCACGCCGGTCACGGCATTGCGGCTGGTATGCTGCAAAAATTCGCCGGGGGCTTCCACAGCCTGCCAACTAAGGCGGTGGATACGGTTGACGCCGGACACGCAGAAGCCGGTGACGACATTGTTGAATTCGGTGACGATGACTTTGGGTTCTTGGTTTCCCACGCTTTTTTTGCCCAGATAGCAGGAAAGGTCCACCATGGGCACCACGCGGCCGTCGCGGTGGGGAAAGGCTCCGAGTACCGCCGCGTGCCGCATCTGCGGCATGGAGGTAACCGGCTGCATCCTGATGATTTCCAAGACCTTGGCGACATTGACGCCGTAGTATCCGCGGTAGCCTTCTTCATCCAGATAAAATTCAACTATTTCAAGCTCATTGGTGCCGGCATCAAGCAATATATTGGTTTGGGTCATAGCATATCCTTTTCGGGCAGTGCATCGCCGGCAAGCGCCGGGCGGTATTCCGCCGCGTTACAGTCCCTGCGGCATCGCCGGGGGTCCGTCGAAAACCCGCCGGGGTGTCCGGGGCGCGTTGCGCTCACCTGCGTAACCAAGCATTAACATTCTTCTTTACGTCAGGCAATCCTGCCGTGCGACACTTCCGCCGCGAAAGGTGCGGAGGGCTGTACAAATAATCTCTTGCATTATCAAAAGGAAGGATTATCATTAGGCAAACTTGTCAAGCGGCGCAACTGTGCAACTGTGCAATTGTGCAGCGAATGCAACGTGACTTTGTTGCAGGAGAACACTTTCAACCACGGGGACAACGCCATGTCGCAAGTACCGCCTTCCCGGCCGGCCGGTCGGATTGTCAATGTTCCCATGCCGGAAAAAGGCCGAAATATCTCTGTGGAGGCCGTTCCCGGCGCTGTCTGTGCGCTGCCTTTCGAGCCGGGTGACGCTGAGACGTCGCGTTCCGGCAACGATTTGGTGTTTGCCCTGAACGGCGGCACGGTCACCATTACGGACTTTTTCGCAAACGATGTTGCGGTGTTGCCGTCCTTCGTTCTGCCCGACGGTGCGCTAATTGCCGTTACAGAGGCGTTGCACGATATAGACACAAGCGCTGCCGCCGCTTCGGGAGCGCGCGGCAGCGGTACCGGAGAGTATAACGACAGCCCCGGCGATTTGATTGATACCGTGGACCGTCTCGGTAAACTGGGTACCGATCACTGGGGTCGCGCTTCCGAACGGCGGGAATATGACGGGGGGATAGGCGGTGACGGCGGGGATGCTTCCGGTCCCCGTGCAGCAGGGACTCCGCCGGTACCGGGGCCGGACTCCCCAAGCTCCGATACCCCCCAACCACCGGAACCGCCGACGCCGTCGGGTCCGACACCACCGGGTCCGACGCCGCAGTCGCCGGATACGCCGGAACCGCCGACACCTCCTGAACCGCCGACACCGCCGACGCCACCGGAACCACCGACGCCGCCGGAACCACCGACACCGCCGGAACCGCCGACGCCGCCGGAACCGCCGACACCACCGACACCGCCGGAACCACCGACGCCGCCGGAACCACCGACGCCGCCGGAACCACCGACACCGCCGGAACCACCGACGCCGCCGGAACCACCGACGCCGCCGGAACCACCGACGCCGCCGGAACCACCGACACCGCCGGAACCGCCGACGCCGCCGGAACCGCCGACGCCGCCGGAACCGCCGACGCCGCCGGAACCGCCGACGCCGCCGGAACCGCCGACACCGCCGGAACCGCCGACACCGCCGGAACCGCCGATACCCGAGCCCCCTCAGGCCGTTGACGATGCGGGCGTGGTCTACGAACACGGCACGCAAATCATCCGCGGCAGTCTGACAGACAACGACCTGCTCCCGGACGGAGAGGGAGGCGTTTCCGATGCAAGCGGCGCAGGCGCGGGTACGCGCGACGCGGAAGGCAATATAGTGGTTTCCGGCAAATACGGGCAGTTGACCATCCATGCCGACGGCACTTACGACTACGCCGTGGACGGCGCCAATCCGCAGGTCAAGGCGCTCTATGCCTCAAACGCGCCGGGCAGCGAATCCCTGCGCGACACCTTCAGCTACACGCTTACGGGGACAGGCGGTGACGATGCGGCCGCCCTGAACATAGACATCATTCCGGACAAACTGCTGATCGGTTCCTCCGGCGACGACGGTACCGACAAACTGGACGGAGGCGGCGGGAGCGACATCCTTGTGGCCGATCCGGGCGGTGTGGGATTCACCACCTCCTACCAGGATTACAATCTGGCCGTCATCATGGATACTTCCGGCAGCATGAAGGACAACGGCTTTGCCGCGGCCAAGCTGGCCTTGGCCGGTCTGGTGGAGCAGTACGCGAACTATGAAGGCCGGGTCAATCTGGGCATCATAGGCTTTGCCAACGGCGTATCCTATTCCTTCCAGGACAACGACTTGACGTCCGGAGACCTCAAAACCTGGACGGACCTCAGGCAACACAACGGGAGCGTCGGCACGGTGAAGATCGGCGATACCGAGATCACTGTGGGCGTGGACGGCAACGGGGCGATAACGGCGGACAGCAACGCGTATTCTTTCCATTTCAACGGCACCACGAATACGCTGGAGTACCGCGCGGGCAATACCGGCGCCTGGATACCCGTGAAAGGCGATGTGACTTGGACCGGCGGCGACCTGATCGGCAAGATACTGAACATGCAGGCGTCGGACGGCACCAACTATGAAGCGGCACTGAATACCGCGCACTCATGGTTTACCGCGCAGACCGCCGACCCGGCCTATGCAGGCTACAAGAACGCGGCCTATTTCATCACCGACGGCGAACCCACGCACTATTATCGGGATTATACAACGAAAGACGGCGTCACCCTCAGCGCCCCGCCCGACTTTGCGGGCGTCTACAACCGCTATGCGCAGACGGGT
Source organism: Desulfovibrio sp. (assembly GCA_031282465.1). GTDB lineage: Bacteria > Desulfobacterota > Desulfovibrionia > Desulfovibrionales > Desulfovibrionaceae > Frigididesulfovibrio. The sequence goes on along the minus strand of JAITDR010000032.1, from coordinate 1,223 downwards.
ACGGTCGGCGGCGTAAGCAGCAACAACGACTTCCACTATCCCGAGGTCTATTTCGATGCCGCGGGCCGGGTGTTGCCCGATGCCGCAGGTGCCGCCTACCGTATCAGCGACAAGGGGATTTTCCAGCAGGCGGCAGGCGCAGGCAAATGGAGCAATCTGCCGGGCACCAACAGCGTCTACGCAGGCGACGGCAACAACGCCGGCCCCCAGGAATACGCCAATGCCGAAGACGCTTACAACGCGCTTGTGAACTCTCTGGGCGGCAAGGTCGACGTCAACGCTATCGGCATCAACATCGACGGCAAGCCTTTGGAGTTCTTGAATCAGTTGGACAACACGGGCGGCGCGCAGTCCATAAGCAACGCCGCGGATCTGCAGGCGGCACTGGCGGCCGCATCTCTCCTTGCGGATCCGGCAGGCGTCGGCAATGATGCAGTCGCCGGCGGAGCCGGCGGGGATGCCTTGATCTTCGGTGATGCCCTGAACGCCGACTTTCTGCTTGATCCGGGCCATGACTGGTTCAAGGGAGAAGGCCATGCCGCATGGACGCCGGGGAGCGATCTGTCCGACGGGGCTTCGCTGTCCATCGTCCAGGCCTATTTGGCCCAGACCCTGCACGGCGGCGATGTAAGCGCCGTGACCTCGGGCGAGATGCAGTCCTTTATCAGGGAGAACGCCGACCTGTTGGGGCAAAGCGATACGGTCACAGGCCCGGACGGCCTGCCGCGCGGCGGGGACGACCTGCTCACGGGCGGGACGGGCAACGACACAATATTCGGTCAGGGCGGCAACGACACCATTTACGGCGGCGACGGCGACGATGTCCTGCACGGCGGGACGGGCGACGACCTGATTTACGGCGGCGCGGGCAACGACACCATCAGCGGCGACGCAGGCAACGACACCATTTTTGCGGGCGACGGGAACAACCTCATCAACACCGGGGCCGGCGACAATGTCGTCCATCTCGGCAGCGGGGCCAATATCGTCCACCTGGGCGAAGGCGACAATATTGTGTACGGCGGCGACGGCAAAGACGTCTTCGTCATGGACCAGACCGCAATCCAAAGCGGCAAGACCGTCATCAACGACTTCTCGGGCGGCGATACGATAGACTTCCGCCATCTGGACTACATGGATACCATGCTCGCAAACCTGCACAGGGCCGAAGACGACCTGGACGAGGAACAGCATGCCGTCGTGTTTGAAAGCGAATACCGCGA
>JAITDR010000014.1 GCA_031282465.1 Desulfovibrio sp. | reverse complement strand
CTCGAAACCATGAGCCTGACCGGGCATCAGACCGTCTACGGGCTGCACTACAATACGGAGAATTATCACGTCCACATTGCGGTCAACCGCATGAACCCCGAAACGCTGAAAGTCGTGCGGCCGCACAACGGTTTCGACATTGAGGAAGCGCACAAAATTCTCGCCCTGATCGAAAAAAAGCAGGGCTGGTCCAGTGAGAAAAACGCCCGTTATGCCGTCAACGACGACGGCGAAATCGTGCCCCGCCCCAAGCCGGAAAACGCGCCGAAACCGAAGCCGGCGGCGCTCGATTTTGAAAGCGCGACCGGAGAAAAATCCGCGCAACGCATCGCGCAGGAACGCGGACATGCCGTCATAAGCAACGCGCAATCCTGGCCGGAACTGCATCGAAAACTGGCCGGCATCGGGCTGCGTTTCGAGAAAAAAGGTTCCGGCGCGCTCATTGTTGTCGGCGACACGGCCGTCAAAGCCTCGTCTGTGGACCGCGCCTTCAGCATGAAAAACCTCTGCAAAAAACTCGGCGAATTTGTGCCGGGCGACTACGCGCCGGAGCCGGAAAAAATCGCTCCGGAGCCGGTCGCTTCCGTCAACCTTGAGGAATGGAAAACCTACTGTGCCGAACGCGCCGAGGCGCGAAAACCGGACCCGTTTCCGCTCGTAAGCCCCGCCGTAACCGCGATGCAAATCCGGCACGGTAAAGAGCGGATAGACATTCTCGGCCGTCTGGCCCGGCACGGGTTTTCCGTCCTCAATATCGCCCGGCATTGTCTGAAACTGCGGCAGCGTGAGGAACTACGCCGCTTGCGGCAAGAGCGGAAAGACCCAAGACGCGGCGTCGCCCGCTTTGAAACCTGGTTGCGGGCGCGTGGCCTACATCGACAAGCCGACCTTTGGCGCTACCGGAACAGAGTCGTGCCGAAAGTTTCAATGCCGCCTCTGGAGCCATCGTTTCCGCCGACAAACATGCCTGCGCCGGAAAATCTCTTTGCCGCCTACTCAGCGCACCGGGCTGCCGTAATCAAAGAGAACGCCGGACAAGACGCCTCGCGCATTGATGCCCTGGTTGCCTTGCGTATGCGTTCGGACGGGCACAGTCAGGAATCCGTTGTCGAGGCAATCCGGCAAGCCGCGCCCGAAGCGCACGTTCAAGACCGGGACCGGCAACGATACGCCGAACGCGCGGCGGCCTATGCCTTCGGTATCGCCGGCGACATGGCGCGGGCGGAACATAAAGTAACGCTTCAAGAAACAGCTCGACTGGAACAACTGGAGCAGGCGCGTGTGCGTATGCGTTGAACATCCGCACAGATGGGGGCGGGAACCCCAAGGGACAAGTCCCTTGAGTTTCCCGCCCCCAAACCCCCACCTTCCTGAACCCGATCAGGCCGGGCGGCGTACTCCATTCCAGGGTGCGCTCACGCGCATCTTCCGCGCCGAAGCCTCGTCGCTGCGCTCCTCATTTCGTCACGGAAGATTCCCCTTCCATTCCGCACTTGCCCGGAAAGGCGGCATCCTTCGGATGCAAAACAGAAAGGTGGGGCCAAGGCCCGACGAAGGTATCCCGTTTCCCCCGGAGTGGCGGGGGCGTCGGAATAGGCGAACGCCCCCACCGCTCCGGGGGAAACGGCCCGCGCAGCGAAAGGCAAAACCACAACGCTTGAACGACAAAGGAGAAGGTTATGCACGACATCAGAATCCCCAGGAACAGCGACATCACAGCCGACAGCACCGATAAACTGGAAAATCTGCGCATTCAACTGGCCGAAGCCGAACGGCTCCAGGCAACAATGCGCAAGGTTACGGCCATCATCAAAAAGGAACGGAATCCGGCAAGACAAGTATGGAAGCTCATGCATTGTTTCAACAATGACAGGAACTTGACGCTCCGGTTTCTGAAACCGCACCACGACGGCAGCATCGGCTACACGAAAGAGCAACTTGCCGCCAATCGTGCCGACGTCCGGAACCTCAAGAACAGCATCGTCAGCTTGGAAAAAGTGATGTTCGCACGGGACATCGAGGAGGTCACGCATAACTACATTTACCGGGAGGACATCAAGGAGAATCGAATCATGTTCATATTCACACGCAAACCCGGCGAATTGATGCGTGCCATGCTCCAAAATAAAGGCTTCAGATTGTCTTCGACGCGCGAAGTCTGGTCACAGCAATGGACGGACAAAGCCGTCATGGAGGCAAGGCAAATAAAGGTCATCATGGACGTCACGGATTGAAACAGTAAACATTGGAGTGCGGCTCCGGCGCTGGACCGGAGCCGTGCCCCAAAAGGAGAATTATCATGGAAAAGAACAGCAACAGCTTAGTCGGCGGAAGCTATATCAGGCCGTTTGTCGTTGAAGGTGAAATGACACGTGAGCCGAGAGAGATACGTATCATTGACGGCAGCTATAACGAAAAATTTTGTGTGCCGGACGGCGGATACATCACCGTGGACGGCACACCGTACCAACTGCATTATGTTGATGAAACGCATTTTTCAATCAATGGAACGTATTGGAATATCTGCCAATTCGGCGAGCGTGTCGTTGACAGAGGTCGGGACGTGCGGAAAATGGAGGAAGAACAGTCATGAATGCCGCGCGACGGAAGATGATTGCCAAAGCTATAGGTTGCATATCCGAGGCAAGGGGTTTGTTGGAAGAAGTTTACGGCGATGAACAAGCCGCTTACGACAATATGCCCCTTGGCCTACAGGAAAGCGAACGTGGCGAGCGTATGGCCGACATCATTTCCGAAATTGAAAATGCGGTTGCGGACCTTGAAAACCTTGAGAGCGTCCTTGAGGACGCGAAAGCATGAGGAGAAAAACCATGCTCAATCCTCAAAATCTCGCCCCCGGTCATGAGCAATATGAAAAGTTGAGAGCGCCCGGACGCATGGGCAAGCCCGGCCCGGTCCTGTTTCAGTATGATTACCGGCATCTTGACGGCGAACTTTTCTCGTGCGTCGCCGCTTCGCCGGCAGCGGCCGAGGAAAAACGCAACGCATGGTTGAAGGCGCGGCGGAAACTCGAATAAATTTTGTCGGCAACTGAAAAACACAATTCGCCGGAATCAGACCGTCACAGGAAGGCGGATTTCGGCGAATTGGAACTATACCGGGAAATCAGGCTCGTTAATCCGTAAGCCCGGCAGCAATCTGCTTTACTTCATCAACCGACAGACCGGTAAGTTTCGCGATTGTTTCCACAGGTATTTTTTCACGCAAGGCATTTCGGGCGGCTATATACAAGCCTTCCTGTCGCCCTTCCTGTCGCCCTTCCTGTCGCCCTTCCTGTCGCCCTTTCTGTTCACCTATCTGCATACCTTCTTCTAAGCCTTCACTACGCGCCTCGTTGATGTTGGTGTCATAATCCATATATGCCTTTTCTCTCGCCTCGGCCAAAGCGCGCATACGTTCGTCGGCACTCAAGACTTGTATAACGTCCCATGCTTCCGCTATCGCCGAGTTTGTCTGTGCAACCATCATAAAATCCTCCTTATCTTTTGCTCTAAGAAACTGCATCCAGTTATAGAGCAATGTTCCATCAGATTTATGTATCTTAGGAAGCTCTAATGTATGTATTGCTATAGAATCATGATAATTAGTTTTTGTATTTTTATCATAAAGCTGAAAATGGTTATGGTATACATCATTTTCTTTTATCAATATATGGTCTGCAATATAAATCGTTATCACTTTATTTATCTGTTTGTAGTCATTTCCTCTCTTTACTTGTTCCAACATCAGCTTTGCGCTGTAAAACAGCAATCGTTTCCAAACAGCAGCTTGACGTCGAACTTGTATTTCGACATCAATAATCTTTTTCGCTGTTGTATATATCTTGATATCTAAAATACCGAGTTTATCGTCAAAATATTCTCTTTTCAAAGACGGATCAAGAATTTTAATATCCTCATATTCGTCAGCAGGCAAGTCCAAGACAGCTTGTAAGAAACTTATAAGGATACTTTTGTGTTCGGCGAAAACTTTATGGAATATGAAGTCATTTGTCGGGGACAGCGGTTTTTTTTCCATACGGTTTCTTACTCCCTTTGCGTAAAGTAGTGCGGTTTTCCCGTTTTAGCAAGATACGGCAAGAAGTTTTTTTCGCGGAGCCGCGCCCAACATCGGTCAGCGCATCCTCATTCCCTGTGCCTGAACCGCTGTGTCCGGTGCCGCCGCGTCCGCCGCAGGCGCGGTCTTCGGCGTCCATGCCGACACATAGCCCGGCTCTTTCTGCATCCTCTGCAATTCCCGTATGACCGCGCCGTGGTTTTCCCGCACCAGGGCAAGTTCTTCCTTCTGCGTAAACTCCTGCCCCAAAGCGGCTTTGACCGTTTCCAGCTCCGCAAGCTCCCGCCCGCCGTCGGCCTTGAGTTTCTCAAATGCCTGGACCAGCCCCTTATCCAGATAATTATCCATACGTTGAAAAAAGCCCGGCACGCTGAACTTGTCATCAAACGTGTAGATAAGGTTGTCCGGTTGAAACTCCCGCTCCCCCGTGCCCTTGAGGATAAAGCGGAACCCGTCGCCCGCCGTGCCGCGCCCGGCGCGCTGCATGGATATCTCAAAGCCCCGGTAGGTGCCGATAATCGCCTTCTTGCCCGATTCTTGAGTGACAGCCTTTACCCCGCCGCGCAGGGTTTCCATGATTTTCTCCTGGTCCTTTTCCCGCAGCACATGGCCGTCGACGATAAACTCCAGGCGGATACGCTCTTTCCCTTTCTCTGTAACAGTATGCGTATGCTCATCCCTGCGCTTCAGGTTATCCGTGTAGGCGGCATCCGCCTTATCCAGCCGTTCATGGGCCGCACTGAGCCATTTGAGACGGTCCCTGAGCCTGTGCTGCGACCTCTGGTGCTGCGCGTACAAGGCTTCCAGCTTGCGCAGGTCCGCAGCCAAGCTGACCTGCATGAGTATGAGCGGATTGCCCGATGCCGCCGCTTTCATCTCGGCCGCGTTGGCCGCTTCGGAATGTACGTCGTCAATGACGCGCTGGAGTAAATCCCCTTTGCGAAACTGTTCTATCGCAGCCGCTTTGTACTCTATGGTCTGCCACATTCGTGCGTCGTATGTCTGCTTAGTTGCGTAATAATAGATTCCTACAGTAAAATTATCAGGATCGCGTTCATAAAACATATTGCCCTGTCGGATAATGCGTCCATTGCGCTGCTCCAAATCAGAAGGACGCCAAGGCGCATCCAAATGATGCGCGGCAATAAGGCGTTTTTGCACGTTCATGCCCGCGCCCATCTTTGCTGTGGACCCCATCAGTATGCGGACCCGTCCGGCCTGCATGTCCGCAAACAGCTTGGCCTTGCGTAAATCCGTATCTGCGTCGTGGATATAGGCTATTTCGTCGGCGGGTATGCCCTTGTCCACGAGCTTGCGTTTGATGTCGTCGTACACAGAGAAACGGGACGTGCCGGCCACGCAGGTGTCCATGTCAGCCGCAACCGTTGTGTCCTCACCGCTGTCGTCGTCCATTGCCGCCACACCGGCATCAAGGTCCGCATCCGGTCCGGCTTCCTCCGGCTCGGCGTCCTCCGCGCCCGGAAAAAATTCGTCCGCCTCAAACTCCAAAACCGGCTCTCGCGGCTTTGCCGCAGCCTTAAACGCGCCTTTGGGCGTGGACAGGTCGCAAAACACAAGCTGTGTGCCCCTGTCGGCGGCACTGGCCTCCCATATCCGGTATATGCGTTCCACGGCGGCGTTGCTCTTGGAGCCGGGATAATCCTCGGCTTCAGGATCAATGAGCCGATAATCCAACCCCGCCTTGCGGGCGTCGTTGGTTATGGCCAGAGGGTTGTCCAGACGCGGGTTCGGAGGAAGGTGTTCCATGCGGTAGATGATTTCCTCCATATAGTCGGCCTGATCCTTCGACCGCTCCACCACATCGTTGTACGGTTTGCCGCCCTCCACAGGCGGCGTCAGGGGCCGCAAGCCGGCCTGCCGCGCCTGTTCGTCGAGGTCTTTTTTGGTCACGACATCGGCGAAACTCCGGTACATGGCCAGCAGTTCCGGGACGTTCTGGAATGAAGCGAAACGGCTTTTCAGCTTGTAATTTACGCCGGTGGCGTCCAATTCCCATCCGCTTGTAATCTGCCCGAAGGTGGAGGCCCAAGCGTCGAAATACGCTATATCCTTGTTTTGCAGCTCATCGTATTGCAGATAGCGCTGGAGAGTATAGACTTCAGCTATGGTGTTCGATACAGGTGTGCCGGTCATGAAATACACGCCGCGCCCTCCGTGCTTTTGCTGGAGGAACCGACATTTGACAAAGAGGTCCAAGGCTTTGGCCGAGCCGGTGACGTTGCCCAAGCCGGAGACGTTCATCGTCGTTGTGTAGGCCAGATTCTTAAACTCTTGTGATTCATCAACAAAGAGCGCATCCACGCCGAGGTCGGAGAAATCCACTCCCCGGTCTTTCGCGCCCGTGCCGGCCAAAAGAACATCATAGCGCGTCCGCATTTTCTCCCGCTGCTTTTCCAGTTGCTTTATGGTGCGCCGCTCCCCGCCCTCCTCTTTCGCCGCTTTCAGAGCGTCGATAACGGCATCAATCTGTTCCTGCAATATCTGCATCTGCGTATCACGCGGCATGTCGATTTTTTTGAAACTCGAATGCGCTACAATCACCGCGTCCCAATCACCTGTGGCCACGCGGGAAAAGAAGCGTTCCCTATTCTGTCTGGTGAAATCCGTCTTATCGGCCACAAGAATGTTCGCTCCGGGATACAGACGATAAAACTCGTCTTTCCATTGATAAAGTAGATGGTTTGGGACAACGACCATAGGTTTTTGCAGAAAGCCCATGCGTTTTGATTCCATAATAGTCGCAACACAGGCAAGCGTCTTCCCTGCCCCGACCACATGGTCGAACAGCGCTGTGCCTTCTTGTATGCCCCTCCAGACTACATCCTTCTGGTGTTGACGTAATGCGACCTCGGACGAAGCATTGACCAACTCGAC
>JAITDR010000243.1 GCA_031282465.1 Desulfovibrio sp. | reverse complement strand
AATCGGTGAAGCGGCGAAGAAAAGAGGCTGCGGGGGAAAGAAATGAAAATCGGTGAACTGGCGAAAAAAAGCGGCTGCAAAGTGGTGACCATACGCTATTACGAGAAGGAAGGTCTTCTGCCCGCGCCGGAAAGGACGGAGGGCAATTATCGGCTGTACGGGCCGAAGGATCTGGAAAGGCTCGGTTTCATCATGCACTGCCGCGAGCACGGCATGCGGCCGTCGGAGATCAGGGAACTGCTGTTGTTCAGGGACAAACCCCGGAGTGACTGCACATGGGTTGCGAATCTGATCGACGCGCATATCGCCGACGTCGACGCAAAAATAGCTTCCCTGGAGCTTTTGAAGAAGCACCTTGAACGCTTGCGCGGCACCTGCGGAGGAGAACGCGAGGGTGAACTCTGCGGCATTATGCGGAGCCTTGACGACAGGTCATGTTGCGCATCCTGCGGGCGGCTGCCGGCTTCACGATGAAATAACCATCAACCATTTCGACGAATTGTCGATTTTTCCTCCGATTGCCCTGATTGACAGGACCGCCTAAACATGGCACGAACAGCGCTTATCAAAAATTCTTTTATAGTTTAAAGTATTCCCTTCAGGGAGAAGACAATCCACCCGGTTTCCATCCGCCTGGGTGGAGTCTTCCGGTGGACGGAGCCGGATGTGGATTGAAACGGGGTTTTTATGGCCAAGGAAGAAGCGCTTGAAATAGACGGTACTGTGCAGGAGGCCTTGCCCAACGCCATGTTCCGGGTGGAACTGGAAAACGGCCACACCGTGCTGGCGCATATTTCAGGGAAAATGCGCAAGTTTTATATCCGCATCCTGCCCGGCGACAGGGTCAAAGTGGAAGTTTCGCCGTATGACCTCACGCGCGGAAGAATAACCTACCGAATGAAGTAGGACGGGCGCGCCGAAAGCGTCCCCCGCAGCCGGACGTTTTCTTTACCGGGGCGTAATGCCGTGTATGATCATCCTCGCGACGCCTGCGGCGTCATCGGACTGTACAATGTGCCCGAAGCGGCGCCGCTTGCCGCTCTCGGCCTTCACGCCCTGCAGCATCGCGGACAGGAATCTGCCGGCATAGCGACAAGCCACGGCGGCCGCCTCCATGTGTACAAAGGCATGGGGCTGGTGTCTTCCGTCTTTGCCGACGATGCCGCGCGCCGCTTGCCCGGCAACGCGGCTGTCGGGCATGTCCGCTATTCGACGGCGGGCGAAAGCAGCGCCGCCAACGCGCAGCCCCTTACAGGCCGCTATGCCGGCGGGGAAGCCGCCGTCGCACACAACGGCAATCTGGCCGACTCGCAAAGATTGTACAACGCCCTGTGTTCCGGCGGCGCGCTCTTCCAGACAAGCACGGACAGCGAAATCTTTCTGCATCTTCTGGCGCATGAACTGGCAGTCAATGATAAGGAAATCGGCCGCATCCTGGCACTGGCCGGGCCCGCCTTTGCCGTGATCCTGCTTTTCCCCGACCGCCTGATTGCCGCGCGCGACCCTTTGGGATACCGTCCTCTGGTCTTGGGGCATCTCGGCGACGGATTGGCCGTCGCTTCGGAAACCTGTGCCTTTGACCAGATCGGAGCAGTTTTTGAGCGGGAGGTGGAACCGGGAGAAATGGTCGTCTTTGACGAGAACGGCCTGCACTCCCTGTTTTTTGCCGAAAACACGCCCACGCCGGCCCGATGTCTGCTGGAACTCATCTATTTCGCCCGTCCGGACTCCCTGGTCTTCGGCGAGACGCCGCATCTGTTCCGCAGGCGCAGCGGCATAAAGCTCGCGCAGGAACATCCGGCCGATGCCGACGTCGTCGTGCCCATCCCCGACTCGGGCATGAGCGCGGCCATGGGCTATGCGGACGGCCTCAACCTGCCCTTTGAACGGGGGCTTATCCGCAACCACTACGTCGGCCGCAGCTTCATCTCCCCCGGACAGGAGGCGCGGGCCACGGCCGTGCGGATGAAAAACAACGTCGTGCGCGCGGTGGTGCGCGGCAAACGCGTGGTCCTGGTGGACGATTCCCTTATCCGGGGAACCACCACCTCGGCCTTGGGGCGGGAACTGCGTTCCGCGGGTGCGCGCGAAGTCCATCTGCGTATCGCCTGCCCTCCAACCCGCCATCCGTGCATTTACGGCGTGGATTTTCCCCGGCGCGAAGAGTTGCTTGCCCACAGGCTGGACCTTGAAGCAATACGCACCTTGCTCAACATGGACAGTTTGGGATATCTTTCGCTGGAGGGTCTGACCGGTTTGTTCGGCGACGATGCCGACACCTTCTGTACTTCCTGCTGGAGCGGCGAGTACCGGGCCGCCCCCGGACGCTCGGACCGCCTGAAAGCGGAATTCATCCCGATACCGCTTTGAAAGGACAATGTCTATAAAGGGAGGATCTATGGGCATCGGCATTCAGGAAATTCTCGTTGTCCTCGTTATAGGTCTGGTGCTCTTCGGAGCGAAAAGGTTGCCGGAGATAGGCAGCGGCCTCGGCAAGGCCATCAAAAATTTCAAAAAAGCCGCCACTGAGCCGGACGAAATAGACATCACCCCATCCCGCGCCGACAAGACAAAAACTGAGAGCCGGGACGATACCTGACGCCTGTCCTTTTTGATGTAAGGCAAAACCGGGTCCATGCGGCAAGGATGTGCCGGCCGCAGCGGATGGGTGGTTCCGCCTTGCTTCACGCACTGTTTTGCTCCTGCCTCACGAGATACCGCGTATCTCAAGCGCGTCGAGCGCAGCCGTCAGACGGGCGAGCCAGATGCGGGCAAACGCTTCCCGCTCCGCAAGACCTTTGAGGTCCACGCGGCAGTCGAAACCGGCCGCCGCAAGACGCCCGCGCCAGGAATACGCCCCGGCGCCCGCGATATCCTCGGCCGCATGCCTGCCGACCGCGGCAAGCAGAGGAACAAGCCGGATTCTGCCCGCAGATCCGCTGCGCAGGGCGCGCAATTCCTCAATAACGGTTTCCACGCCTTTTTTCCCGGCCAAGGTGCCGATCAGCACCCGCCTGTCCCGCGCAGCGACGGCGGAAGCGAAGCGCGCGTAAACATCGTCCGAATCATGCCCTCCGTGGCCTACACAGATTACGACCTCATCCGGATTGCGCTCTTCCGAAAACAATGCCGTGAGGGTTGCGGCGGCTTCATGCGCGTCCGCCTCCGTGTGGAGGAGCGGGGTGCCGACACGGATATGCCGCGGCCCGCCCGTCTTGCGTGCCTCGGCGATTTCCGCCGTCATAGCCCGGTATTCCCGACCGGGCACGAGGTGCAGGCTCTGCACCGCGACCCGCGCGCAATGCTCGGCGCGCATGCGGAGCAATGCCTCGTATACCGAGTCTCTATGCCCGCCGGCCGGGTCGGAGCAGGGTAACTTTGAAAATATATCCCCCCGATGAGGGGGTCCGGGGGAAATCATTTCCCCCGGCGGGGTCCGGGGCAGCGCCCCGGCCGCCGGAGGCATACAACATAAATGTTGAAACGCGCCGCGACGCCTGCTCTCCGAGGTAAACGCCCGGTACACCGGCAGAGAAGGAAAAGAGCGCCTTACAAGGCTCTCAAAACAATCCGGAGCCTGTTGTGCCGCGGCTCCGGGTGAGCCGTAGGCGACCAGAAGGATACCGGTTTTACCCCGCATCACCTGCCTCCGTCCGGAGCGTCCGCTCAAGGCCGGGCAGAATCAGCGGGTCGGAGCACGGCAGCATCGCTTTTACGCTCTCGATGAACTCCCGCATCTCCTTTTCCGCGCCGGGGGCAAAACGCAACAGCAACGCGGCCCTGCGGCGATCGAGCACGGTCATCAGGCCGAGATTGTCGTGTGCTTCCAGCAGGTAGCGGAAGAGGCCGACCGCAGACGGCGCGACGACGACGTACAAACGGGCCGAACGTCCGGGCGGAGCGCCGAGCCTCGCTTTGCGGCGTTTTTTTCGCTTGGGAAAGTGTACCGGAACGGGCGGCATGCGCACGGTACATTCTTTGTGCGCCGTCATTGAACCGACGCCGTAAGCAATTTTCCCCCGTGCAACGCAAGGGGACGGACGGGCGTCAGCACACGGGAGCGGACGCGCGCGGCGTCCTCATCCCGCAGGAGGCACTCCGCGTAGTATTCGCACATGCCGGCGAGCGGGTTGCCGCTTTTTCCCTCAAACACCGCGTGCAACAACGGAACATCAAGCAGGGAACGCAGAAACGCTTCCTTCCTTTCCCGGGCAAAGGCGCGCAGGCGGGCCGCTCTCGCTTTCTTCACCGCGGCCCCGACCTGCCCCGCCATGTCGGCAGCAGGCGTGCCCGGACGCCGTGAATAGGGAAACACATGGGCATAGGTCAGGGGAAGACGCCGGATGAGAGCCAGGCCGGTCTCGAATTCCGCCTCCGTTTCGCCGGGAAAACCCGTCAACAGGTCCGCGCCCAAGGCAAACCGCGGCCATACGGCGCGCAGGCGGGCGAAAAACTCCGGAAGCGCCTCCGGGTCATAGTGCCCGCGCCGCATGCGCCCGAGGACGGCCGGACTGCCGCTTTGCAGCGACAGGTGCAGGTGCGGCGCGATCATGCGGCTGCGACCCAGAACGGCCAGAGCCCTGTCGTCGAGTTGACGGGGTTCGAGGGAACTCAGACGCAGGCGCGCCCGCCCCGCCCAGTCCGGTGCAAGCGTATCCTCCAGCCGTTCCAGAAAATCCCGAAAATCCCCCCCGCCCGGTTCCCGGTATGCGCTCAGATTGACGCCGCTGATCACAATTTCCCGGAAACCGGCACGCAGCAGGCGCAGGACTTCTTCGGTCGAGGCCTCCGGCGGTCGTGAACGCGCCGCGCCCCGAACAGAAGGCACTATGCAGAAAGCGCAGGCTTGCGAACAGCCGTCCTGAATCTTGAGTACCGCCCGTGAACGGTCGCAGGAGGACACGGAAAATCTTTGCGGCTCCGCCGCGCTGTTTGCGGGAAACCCTTGCGGCTCTGCCGCGCCGTCTCCGGAAAAAAAGTCCAGAAGGCCGGCCTTGTCGCGCTGGGGCACAAGGCGGGAGGCTCCCGGCAGGTCCGCAATCCCCGCAGGCCCGGCAGCGCAGCCGGTGACGATGATTTCGGCCTCCGGGGCCGCGCGTCTGAAACGGCGCACGGCCGACCGCAGATCGGCCACTGCGGCGGCGGTGACCGCGCAGGAGTTGATGACTACGGTCCCGGCGTCATCCGGCTGCGATACTTCCGTCATGCCCTGCGCCGTCCAGCGTTCGCGCAGGGCCTGCGCCTCATAGCGGTTCACCTTGCAGCCCATTGTGCAAATATAGAAAGCGCCTCCCGACGCAGCGTCAGTCATCGTTTTCCACATCGGGGTCCACCGGATAGGGATACCCGAACTTCTCGCGCAGGCGGTAGTACACATTCTCCGGCACCAGCCCCCGGATGTCGCCTCCGAGCTTGGCGGACGCCTTGACCACTGTGGAACTTATGTAGAGCCACTGGTAATCCGCCATGAGAAAGACGGTGTGGATATGGCGTTTCATCTTGCGGTTCATGAGCGTGATTTGAAACTCGTAATCGAAATCGGAAACGGCGCGCAGGCCGCGCAGGATGACACCGGCCTTGCGGCGCTCGGCATAGTCCACAGTGAGGCCGGAAAAGGACTCCACTTCAACGTTGGGGTTGTCGACAAAGGCCGTGCGGGCCATTTCCACGCGTTCTTCCACGGAAAAAAGGGTATTTTTCGGGCTGTCGCCGGCCACGGCCACGACCACGGTGTCGAAGATGGCGCAGGCCCTGCGGACCAAGCCGGCGTGACCGTTGGTCAGGGGGTCGAAGGTGCCGGGGTAGACGGCGACAATGGCTCCACGCGGCATATGCCGTTCCTTTGTTTCAGGGTTGCCGCATTTTCCACAGGATGACGCGGGTCTGGCCGTAGACGCGGTCCGCCGACACTTCCAGGGACGGGTGCGCTTTGTCGGGCGCGAAGGAGCTTGCGGCGCGGAATTCGGCGTTGATCAGGGCACCCGGCATCGTGAAAGGCTTCCTCAGCAGCGCGTCCAAGGTGCGCTGCAAAAGCTCCGCGCGATAAGGAGGGTCTATAAATACCAGGGAAAAAGGCTCCACAGGGGCAACAGCCAAGGCCCTGCCCACCTCTTCGCAACGTACGTCGAAGCTCGCGGCGTCCGGTTGCAGAGCAGCGGCATTGGCCCTGATTATCCTGGCGGCGTAAGGGGCTGATTCCACGAAGCAGACGTGCGCCGCGCCCCGGCTCAGGGCTTCAAAACCCAAGCTGCCGCCGCCGGCGAAGAGATCCAGAGCACGGACTTGGGGCCAGACGATGCCTTGGGATTCCAACATGGAAAACAACGATTCGCGCACCTTGCCCATGGCCGGTCTGAAGCCGGGACCGACGGTGGTCTTGAGCCTTCGTCCTCCGTATTTGCCCGCAATGATGCGCATGTGCCGGCCTCCTGCAGTCGGCGTTTCTCTATGGTTTTGCGGAAACAGCCGGCTCCCTGTCGCGCAGGACGAGCGGCGTGCCGGCGTACATAGGAGCGAAATCCACGCGCAGGCCGGCCACCGCCCCGAGGGGTAGGGGAAAATCCAGACTGTTCACGCGCCGCCAAAAAAATCCGTTGCGCCAGGTGCAGCACGGTCCCGGCAGGGCCGAAGCCCAGACTCGCGTTTTGCCGGGCCAGACCTTGCGCGCCGTCGCAGCCGGCGTGTACGGATTGTGCAGGCGTCCCGGCGCGACGGCGAACGCCGGCGCGCGCCGGGTTCGGTACTCCAGGCCGAAGACGGACCATGCGTTGAAAAAAATCAGTATCACGCCGCCGCAGGACAAGCGGCCCATTTCCGCCTGCACGGCCTCAAGGTCGCCCGCGAACTCGAGGGCCGGCGATGCCGCGGCATAGTCGAAGGATTTATCGTCGAAGGGCAGGTGATCCGGGGCGGAAAGTACGCATTCGACGCGCCGGCCCATAAGGCTCCCGACGCGCTCCAGCCTGGACGCGTCGTTATCCTGCACGGTGACGTCGAATCCGGCTTCCCAGACGCTTTCCACCAATTCCGCGCTGCCCGCGCCCATGACGAGAAGGGAGCGGGAACGCCGAGGCCAGTCGGACAACAGCCCGTGCAGGAGTTCGCGGCAACGCCGCATGGCGAAATCTCTTTCGCAAGCGTCCGAAAACGTCCTGTTGTTTTCCGCGGCGTGTTCGTTCACACAGGCTGCCTCCACCAGCGCTTACCGGCAAAAGTAAGCACTACAAAACGCAAAGATTTTGCGCGGCCTAAGGCGGCGTGAGTCGGCCGAAAACTACGTTTTTCATCCGACGATCCTGCAAACATATCCAAAAATTGTGTTTGTTATTTTTTGCAATCAGACACCGGGCAGGTGCCGCGGCTTGCGCCGTCGGATCAGCCGCTCTTCGATGTGGCAAGGGCGTATATTTCGTGCGGGTCGAGGATAAGGATAACCGAGCCGTCACCCATGATGGTGGCGCCCGAAATGCCCTTGATGTCTCCCAGATAGGAGCCGAGCGGCTTGATCACCACTTCCTGCCGCTCCAGCAGACGGTCCACAACAAGACCCAGACGCCGGTCGTTGTCCACAATGACCACCACGTTCAGCAGCCCTTCCTTGCCCATATTGGAATGCAGCCCCAGGAACTCCGCCAGACTGATGATGCCCAGAACCTCGCCGCGCAGGGTGACGGCTTTGCGTCCCTTGACGTCGGTCAGGCGTTCCGCCTCGATTTTTACCGTTTCGGATACGGCGTCCAGCGGAATGGCGAAGGTCTCGTTGTCCACGTTGACCATCAGGGCGTCGATGATGGCCAGCGTCAGAGGCAGGACGAGCGTAAACTTTGTGCCTTTGCCGACTTCCGAGAGAATATTGATGCTGCCCTTGAGGTTCTTGATGTTCGTGCGCACCACGTCCATGCCCACGCCCCGGCCGGAAATGTCCGTGACCACTTCCGCCGAGGAAAAACCGGGGGCGAAAATAAGCTCCGTTGCTTCCCGGTCGTCCAGATTTTTGGCTTCCTCGGGCGTAATAATTCCCTTGCGGACGGCGACCTGTCGCATGACTTCAGGGTCTATGCCGTTACCGTCGTCCTCTATTTCAACGGCGACGGAGTTGCCCTTGTAAAATGCGCGCAGCCAGACGCTGCCTTGGGGCGTTTTGCCGCGCTCGCGGCGGACGTCTTCCGATTCAATGCCGTGGTCGACGGAATTGCGTATGAGGTGCACGAGAGGATCGCCGATGACTTCCACAACACTCTTGTCCAGTTCGGTCTCCTCGCCTTCAACAATAAGGGCTACATCTTTGCCGCTTTTGCGCGAAAGGTCGCGCACCAAACGGGGAAAACGCGAGAACACCGAAGCCACCGGCACCATGCGCACTTTCATGATGGTGTCTTGCAGGTCGTCGGAAATACGGGCCATGGAATATGTGGTTTCCGTAAGATTCTGGGCTATGACGGAAACATCCACCTGTCCCCCGGTTTCTTCCAATTGGCGGGCGAGCATGGAGTAGCGGTTGCGGTTGATGATGAGTTCGCCGATCAAATTCATGAGGTGGTCGAGCTTTTCATGGTCCACACGGATGGTGGAAGACACTTTGGCTGCGGTATCGCCCCCTCCCGCCGGCTTGGCCGCGGGTGCGGGGTGTGCGGCGGGCGCGGCAGACGCCGCCTTAGGTGCCGCCGGCGCGGCTTGAGGAGCAGGCGCCGTGGGCGTTACCGCTGTTTTAGGCGCAGGCGACGGAGACGCCGCGGCTTGAGGCGTTGCCGTTGCCGCGGCTTGAGGCGTTGCGGCCGCCGCTTCTTCGGGTGCCGCGACTTGCCGGGCCGCCGGCGCGCTTTCCGTTGCAGGCGCGGGCGAGGCAGTCTGTTTGCCGGCGGGAACGGCAACCTTGGCGGTCCCGGCGGTCAGCGCTTCCAGCGCCGGGGGGATCAGGTCTTTCAGTATGGCGCATTCCTGATCCAGCAGGTCCGTCATGATGGTAAAGTCCATGTTCGTGGATCGGGCTTTTTCCACTATGCCCGCCGTGCGCTGGGCGTAAATCTTGATGTCTTCCAGACCCATGAAATTGGCGCAGTTTCTGATGGTGGTCAGGGAGCGGAACAGGGCGTCCACATACTCACGGTTGCCCCCGTCCTTGCGCAGTGTTTCCAGGGCTTTGGCAATGTGGTTGAACTGCTGGTTTACGGTGCCGCGGAAGAGAGCGACATCGTCGCTGTCCACTGAGGGCTTAAAATCCGCATCGGCGGCCGAGGCGGAGACGGCGGCGGGCTTGTCCGGCATCGGGGGTGCGGCAAGGCCGGAGGGCAGGGACAACTCCTTGCCGGCGACGGCATCGCGCAATTTTTCCAGAAGTTCGCCGGTATCGAACGGCGTGACTGCTCCAGCGGCCGGATCTATGCAGAATACAAGCGCTTCCAGGACGTCAACGGACATGAGCAGCAGATCCACCAGCGGGCCGGATACCTGACGTTCACCCTTGCGCAGAGAGTTGAGCAGCGTTTCGGCCTCGTGCGTGAGGCTGTTCATCTCCTGAAAGGCAATAATGCCGCTGTTGCCCTTGAGGTTGTGGAAATAACGGAAAATATCGTTGACCAGGTCGTCCCGGCCTTCGGGGTGCTTTTCCAGGTCAAGCAGACCGTCCGACAGATTGGAGACGTTGTCTTTGGCCTCCTCGATAAAATCGCGCAGGTGGCCTTCCCCGAAAGCGGTAAGCGCATAGGTGGGCAGCTTTTTTCTGGACTCTATCCAGGCTTCGGTATCCAAGGGCTTGCGTGTTTCGGCGGGCGCGCTCTGCTGCTTCGGGTTTCCCGCCGGCGCGGCATCTTCCGGCCCGGCGGCATCGGCGGCGGTTCCGGGGCTTCCTCCGGCGTCGGCGGCTCCGGGCGTTTCCCCACCGGATGCGTCGGTTTCGGCGTCGGCCTGTGCAGGCGCTGCCTGCCCGCCCCGCCCCACGGTCGGCGTTTCGCCGGCCAACACGGCGTCAAGAGCGGCAATCATGTCGGAGGTATCGACATCGCCTTCGCTGCTCTGAGTTTCCAGGTTGTCTATCATGCGCCGCAGCAAGTCGGTCGTGGCCAGAATGACGTCCATAATGTCCGAGGTAACGGCCATTGAGCCTTTGCGCAATTCATCCATAACGCTTTCGGCCTTGTGGGCCAAACCGTTTATCTTGCTCAGCCCGAGAAAGCCTGAAGCACCCTTCAGGGAATGCATGGGCCGAAAGATGTCGTTGAGTATCGACAGGTTGTCCGGCGCTTTTTCAAGCTCCAGAAGGTTGGGCTCGATAGTTTCCAAATGCTCTTTGGCTTCAATGATAAAATCCGCGAATAGTTCCGGATCCATAAAATCCTGACTCATTTTCCGTCCTTTGCTGCCGGGTACTCCCGCATCGTTATTCTGATTTCACATCAAAACTGCGTTATGCAGTGCGCATTCATCGGCTGCGGCGGCAGCGTAGCCCTGCCTGCCGTGCAATGCCCCGCATTTCGACACGGCCTCTCCGGCGCGCATTCCCACGCCGAACAACAGTACGGCAATTTTGCTCCGGCATCGGCATTTCCTCTGCACGCAACCGTTTCTTCTTCGGCATGCGGTAATATACAGCGCAGTCGCTTCGATTTTCCTGTTACCCCAGCAGCATGCGTATATTTTTCATCATTTGTTCCGGCTGTGCGGGCTTGACCATGTACAGGTTGGCACCGAGCTGTATCCCCTGCTGGATATCCTGCTCTTTACCCTCCGTGGAAAGAACCACGATCGGGACATCGCGATACGCATCCTGTTCGCGCACAGTCTTGATGAAGGTAAATCCGTCCATACGCGGCATATTGATATCCGACACAATGAGATCGATGCTTTCCGACGAGTAGAGTTTTTCCAAACCGTCCAGGCCGTCTTCTGCCATCGTCACCTTGAAGCCTTCTTTTTTCATAATAAAGGCGACCAGGTTCCGGATGGTTTTGGAATCATCGACGATTAAAATGTGCTTGGCCATATACGTACTCCATCATTTGATAATGCTGGTTATGACGCGATCAACGGACACTATGCCGACAAGTTGTTCGCGAACCTTCAAGAGACCGGAAATAAAATCTACGTTCGCGCCGATATGCGCTTCAATGCTCCAGTCTATGTCTTCCTGTCGGACTCTGTACATCGTATGCACGCGTTCGATAATCATGCCGATCTGTATACCTTTGCGTCGGCATACGATAATGAATTTGTCCTCTCCCATACGCGGTGACGACACTTCCAGCACATCGCGCAGATGGATCAGCGGGGTGACACGTCCTCTGAGGTTGATGACGCCTGCCACAAATTCCGGAGCCGAGGGCAGGCGGGACGCGGGTTCGTGACGGATGACCTCCTGCACTGCCACAGTCGGGATGGTGAATTCCTGCCCGCCGATAAAAAAGCCGACCAGAAGCAGCTCATGGGAAGAGCGCAGCATGGTGTCCAGAAAGTCTTCCGCGTCCATTTCCGGGTGCAGATCCGCCGCGGCATCCGGGTGCGGCGTTTTTTCTTCCAGACCGAGGCCGGCGATGACGGAGCGTCCGTCAACACCGACGTATTTTTCCATAAACGCCTGTTCGGCCGGAGTGAAGCCGGTGTGTTCGGCCTGATCCGCATGAAAATTCTGTTCCTTGAAATATTCTTCGGGGCTTTTGTTCATAGTGCGAGTATCTCTTTTGCAAGCTCTTCATATTCACGCGCGCCCCGGCTCTCCGGCGCTATTTCATAGATGACGCGGCCTTGGGCGCTTGCTTCGCGAAAGCGCGTATCCATGCCTATCACGGTCCGGAACATGCTGTCTCTCATTTTAAGGGACAGCAGTTCAAGCACCCGCGCGCAGGCCCTGGCCCGTCTGTCGTACAGGGTAGGCAACACGCGGTAGCAAATGGGCCTCGGGAGCACTTTGTTCAGCACTTTGACAGTGTCGAACAACAACTTGAGCCCGTGCAGAGCCAGGAAATCCGTCTGGATGGGAATCACCAGCAAATCTGAGGCCACCAGCGCGTTGACCAGCAAAATGCCGACGTGCGGGGGACAGTCCAACACAATAAAGTCATATTCACCGCGCACATGTTCCAGGGCTTGCTGCAGGATGGCGCCCTTGCCCTTGCGGTTGCGCAGATCAACCTCAAGTTCCGCCAGACGGATGGTGGCAGGCACCACGTCGAATTCCTGTTCTGCGTGATGCTGCCTTATTTTGTCCCAGAGATCGTCCGCCGCAGGCCTGCCGGCGCCGTCCGCGAAAATGTCGTTCACGGAATACTGAAAATTGTCGGGATAATAACGCAAATGCACCGAAGCGCAGGCATGCGGGTCAAGATCCATGAGCATGACCTGCTTGCCCAGTCTGGTAAGCGCCGAGGCCAAGGTCACGCTCGTCGTGGTTTTGCCCACGCCGCCTTTCTGATTGGCCACGGCCAGTACCCTGGCCCGTCTTGCTTCCGTCGCGGAGCCTGAGCCCGCACACATTCCGTTTCACCCTTCCTTGCGGTACACTATTGTGCCCGCGTGATACTCGGGCTTAAACGCCCTGGAAATATTGTGCAGCGATTCCGAATGCCCGATCAGCATGCATCCTCCCGGGAGGAGGTTGTCGTAAAAGGATTCGATAACCTGCCGCTTCATTTCCTCGTCGAAATAAATGATGACGTTGCGGCAGAAAATGATGTGCGACCGTTCCACGCGTTTCAACATCATTTTGTCGCTCAGGTTGACGGGCCCGAACGATATGAGCCTCTTCATCCTGGGGTCTACCCGAAAATCGCTGCCTTCAGCGATGAAGTAGCGCGCGACGATGTCCCTGGGCGTGGTGCGCAGGGCGTAGGTTGAGTACACGCCTTTGCGCGCAGCGGCCAAAACGGCTTCCGACAGGTCGTTGGCTGTTATCTTTATGTCCCATGTCGAGATTTCGCTTTTCAGCACTTCGTGCAGGATTATGGCCAAGGTGTAAGGTTCTTCGCCCGTCGAGCAGCCGGCGGACCAGATGCGCAATTTTTTTTGTCCGGAGCGGCGCAGTTTGTCCAACTCGCCGGTCAGCACCTTGTCCTGAAAAATCTGAAGCTGCGGGGGGTTACGCCAAAAGCTGGTTTCGTTGGTGGTGATGACCTCGAACAGTTTTGTCAGTTCTTCACGCCGGTTGGGATCAAAACGCAGGTAATAGTAATATTCGCCGAAACTTTTGAGGTTGAGAGCCTTGATTCTGTTGTTGAGGCGGTTTTCCACGAGATATTTGCGCGCCTCGGCGATGAAGATGCCGCTTTGCGCATAAATGAAATCGCGGAGTTGCAGGAACTCGTCATTGCTGATCTGGAGTTTGCCGCCCGGACTCGTCGCGGTTGACCCGCCGGAAAGCAGCGGCCGCTGCGCTGCGCCCGCGAGCGGAGAGAAGGGTTGCCCGCCCGCCGCTCTGCCGGCAAGTCCTCCGGTGCCTGCAACGCCCGCGCGCATGCCCGATGCGCCGCCGCTGCCTGTTCCGCCCGGAAACGCGCCCGGGCTTGTGCCGGAGGTCGGAAAAAGCGCCATTACGTTACTCCTCGCCGGTCTGTTTATGAATGGTGTTGACCGCTTCTTCGGCAGCCGCCCGCACATCCGGGTCCGGGTGATCCAGCATCGGCAGAAGCGCGCGGAAGGCCGTTTCTCCACCCAGGGTTCCGAGCACCGACACCACTTTAACCACGATCAGCGTATTCTCGTCGGAGAGCATGCCCACAAGCGGTTCTATGGCCTGCATCGCTTTTTTCTCGCCCAGGCATTCGGCACAACGCACGCATACCCAGGGATCCGGATCTTTGAGGCCCTCTATAAGGTACGCGAAAAAGCGCGGGTCGTCGCAGCGCCCGAGCGTGTCATACACGGCAAGGCGCACATCGCGGCTTTCGTCATGCAGTTTGTTTTCCAGCAGTTCCAAATATTCGGGATGATCCTCCGCGTTTTTGCCGATGGCTTCCACCGCGACTTTACGCACGTCGGAGGCGGCGTCGTTAAGGGCATCGCACAAAGCTTCCAGAGAATCCTGTTGCGGGAAAAATCCGAGGCCGTAAGTGCCGATCATACGCTGCACCGGGTCGGCGTCCTGCATGAGTCTGCGGAACACGTCCTCCACCTCCGGGGTATGAATGGCAATACAGGCTTCCAGCGCGGCTTCTTTGACATCGTTGTAGGGGTGCTCCAAAAAGGGCAGTATTTTGCCGAGTACTATCGCCGGGTCGCCTTTTTTCCCGAGAAAATGCAGGACCCCGCGCAGCAGGATGCCGTCTTCGGCTGTTTCCAGCAGATCCAGGAAGAAGTCCTGATACTCGCGGCCGGCCCGGGCGGCGAGTTCCATGATCATGTTGCGCTGCATGTCCCTGCTGCGTTTCCCGAAAGTTTCCGCCATCATGGCGACGGCGGCTTCTTCGTCCACGGCGAGCATCACGCCGAGGGCCGTGGTGGCGATATGCTCGTCGGCGCTGTGAACGGCGGCGTCCAGTTCCGGGTTGCGGCCCAGTTTAATCAAGGCGTCGGAAGCAAGGGCAACGCGCTCGGCATCGCGCTCCGGGTCCAGGCGGTCGACATGGCGCAGCACATGGGTTGTCGCGCCGTCGCCGTCGAGGACCGCGAAACCGCGGACGGCGGAATCCTGGATATCCGGATCGTCGTCTTCCAGAGCCGACGGCAGGTACCCGGCCAGGCGCCGGCATTCCTTGCTGCCCAAAAGGCTCAGGGAGCGTTCGCCCATAATGTTGAGTACCGCCCGTACAATTTTGTTGCAAAGCGGCGTCGGGGCGTTGTCCAGTCGTTTGATGAGCTGCGGCACGGCCTTGATGTTGCCCATTTCGCCCAGGGCGTCCACCATGACGGAGGACACCAGTTCCGTGGCCTTGCCGAGAGCTTGGACCATGGCGCTTATGGAAGATGCGTCCTTGATTTTTATCAGGGATTCTATGACAGCGAACTGCACCCATTCCTCGTCGTTCAGGGCGCTGTTCAGGCAGGGAGCGGCTTCCCGGAAGGCGAGTTGCCCCAGGCTCACGGCCGCCTGATAGCGCACGTTGACCTCCGGGTCGTTCAGCAGCGCGAGGCAAAGTGAGGCCACTGCCAGTGCGCTGCCTGTGGAGCCCAGAATGTCGGCAGCGAAAATCCTGATGTCCGGATCCTCATCGCGCAACAGATCCTGCAAAGCGGGCAGGTCGCTCTTGCCCAGGGCGCGCAGCAGATCCATGGCGATATTGCGCGCAGGGGCGTTGTCCGAGCGCAACGAAGGGATTACGGCGTGTACGACGGCCGGCCCGCCGATTTTGCGCAGCGCCCTGTCCACCGCTTCCTGCACCCCTATGTTGGGGCTTGCGATATGGCGCACCAAGTAGGGGATGGCGGCGGCCGCCGCTTCCTCGCCGGCGGCCTGCGCCCCCCGGCGCACAAGTTCAGGGTCGCTCTGTTGCAGAAGAGAGAGTATATCGGCTGGTTCAGACATCGGCATCTCCAAAGGTAAACAGCGCTTGCCGTCCGGCGTCGCGCTTTCCGGTGAAAGTAGGCCGGAAGGCTGGGTTCATATATGTACTTTCCGCTGTTGCGCCTGCCGATCCGGCGTTGCGCTTTCCTCTGAAAGCGTAACGGGACGGCTGTGCTCATATCGTTACTATCCGCTGTTTCGTCGCCGATCCGGCGTCATGCTTTTCGCTGAAAGTGGGCCAGGATAGTTGCGCCCATATCTTTAATATCCACTATTTCATCGGCCAATCCGGCATCTACGACGGCCTTGGGCATGCCGTAGACTACGCAGGATTCCTCGTTCTGGGCTATGGCCCAGCCGCCGCGTTGTTTGAGCACCTTGGTGCCTTCCAGCCCGTCGTAGCCCATGCCGGTCAAGGTAACGCCCAGTGCCTTGCTCCCGGCCGCAATGCCGACGGTTTCCATCAGCACGTTGGCCGAGGGTTTGTAGAGGGCCTCCTTCGGTTCTTCGGTGACGACGGCGATAAGGCTTCCGCTTCTGTTTTCCAGGCGCAGGTGTTTGCCGCCGGGACAGATGTACACTGTGCCGGGGCGGACCCGTTCCACGGGTTCGGCTTCCTTCACGTTGACGGCGCACTGGTTGTTCAGGCGTTCGGCAAAGGGGCCGGTGAAGGATGCGGGCATGTGCTGGGCTATGAGGATGGGCACGGGGAAATTGCCGGGCAGTTCGGACAGTACCCGCTGTACCGCGGGCGGACCGCCCGTGGACACACCGACGGCAACGACTTCAAAGGGCACGCTGCCGCCTGTGTGGACGATGCGCGGAGCGGGCGGGGGCATCTGCGCGCGGGGAGGCAGGGTACATGCGTTTACCGTGGCCTGCCGGCCGGAGGCGTTTTTGAATTTCAGCCGCAGGAAGGCTTTGCG
>JAITDR010000142.1 GCA_031282465.1 Desulfovibrio sp. | reverse complement strand
TTCCCGGTGCAGGTTTTTGTTCATCACGCGCTTGCCGTTTTCATCCAGGCAGTTGATCCGGAAGATATTCTTTGCCAGGTCGATGCCGATCAGGGTAATCTCACTCATGGGGTTGGCCTCCTTTGCAAGGTGCTTGCGTTTACCTATGCATACCCGTTTTGTGCGGGCGAGGCCATCCCATCACTTACATTGGAACAACAACGCCTAATTATGCAGGAATCTTTCTGCGTGGGTTTAGATCGCAAACGCACTTTCAGAACAACGGCATATCAGTCGGCACAACTACTACAGTACATAGCTCTGGTTTATTGAGTGCAATACAGGGTGATGCAATTCGCAATATCACAGGCGAATTATATTTTAATCGAGGAGGCTACGATTATGAGCAATATATAGGTGCTTTTAGCTTAACAGAAGATATATCATCTATAGGCGATGGCGAGAATTGGGATCATATGATGGGACATCTACGTTTCGATTCATCAAGAGTTATTCCAACGGCGAATGAAAACCGCCCAATCAATATTGCCGTCAGATACCTGATGCGTGCCTTGCCATAGGCCGGACGCTGCCATTCTCAACGCCCCCATTCTCAACTTGCCATAATCCGCCGGTCGGCATACGTTGGCCACGCGCGGCTACCCTCAACTTGCCACAGCGCCGGCGCGGCGCAGAACGGAAAAAGGGGGGTATCAGCCATGCGGATTGTGATCGCTTTGATCATCGCCTTGGCAATGGTACTCTTGACGGCCTCTCCGGTCGAATAAAAGGGAACCCCGACCAGGCGGAATCTGGTCGGGGCGTCGTAAAAACAACCTGTATTGGTAGCCGTACACGGGGGCGCAAACCGCGCCGTGCCAGCCCCGGTTTCTGTTGCCAGCAGGAGCCGGGGTTCCCTTTTTAGATACAGCCGACCGGGGACATAGTCAAGGTCAGTAAAGTTATTTTATCACGGCGACAGGAATCAGGTCGCCGATGAAACGACGTGGACGCCGGCGACGGCCTGTGCTACGCCTGCCGGCATCACCGGCAGCTGAGGAGGTGGTCCCCATTGTTTGGACAGCTTTGACGAGCTACGCAATCCACATTAACTAAAGCCGGAAGATCTATATAATCTTAGCCTGTTAAGAATTACAGCTTAGCCGGACAGTGTTGGCTGCCTCGTCTTGTATCGTGTTTCTGAACATTCAGATCAAGCATATAGATATATAAAAACGATAGTTGACCGCAGTTTGGTTGTCTTTGTAGCTTCAGCGCATGAAAAAATTCCTTTTCTCCGCGCCCTTAAAGGAAAGGACGCTTTTCCTTCTATCTTGGGCAAGTCCTGTGATTATCGTGTTTCTCTGGGAGACATATTGCCGCTTTGGCCTGATCGGCCCAGAAATTTTGCCGCCTCCGAGCACGGTTCTTCTTGCTGCGATTACTTTGACGAAAAACGGCGCGTTGCTTCCTGATCTGGGAGTCAGCCTGACGCGGGCGGCCACAGGTTGGTGCATTGGCGCAAGCATAGGCTTTTTGCTGGGCCTGATCGTCGGTTTTTCCTCCATTGCCAAGGCCGTGCTTGACCGCAGTATACAAATGCTGCGGGCTGTGCCGTTTCTTGCTCTATTGCCCTTGGTCATCGTCTGGTTCGGAGTAGGCGAGGGGCAGAAAATTTTTTTGGTAGCCCTCGGTGTCTCCTTCCCGGTGTATATCAATACAACCCTGGGCATCCGGCAGCTGGATCCAAAATTGCTGGAAATGGGGAGCACTCAGCGGTTGACCACTTATGAAACCATACGCCGGATCATCTTTCCTGGTGCCCTTCCCTCTATTCTGATGGGTGTTCGCTACTCTTTGGCTACGGCTTGGCTGGCCCTAGTCATCGCCGAAACCATCGGCGCCAGCGCCGGTATAGGCTTTTTGGCCCTTGACGCCAGGGAGTTCCTGCAAACGGACGTCATCGTGCTGACCATTGTTATTTATGCCGTTATCGGGGTATGCGCCGATGCTGTCGCCCGCTTTCTGGAGCGTCGCCTGCTCGCTTGGCATCCCAACTACGCCCCCAAGGGATGCTGATGGAAATACCGGGCGGAGAACAGCAAACGCCGGCGGTCGTTGCGGTGCAGGGCTTGGTGCGCACCTACGGCCCGAAAGTGGTTCTCAACAAACTGCATCTACGCATCCGCAAAGGTGAATTTGTCGCCTTGCTGGGGGAGAGCGGTTGCGGAAAAACGACTCTTCTACGGGTTCTGGCCGGACTTGATCCTATACAGGGCGGCACCATCCAGACGTCGGGCACGCTGGCGGTGGTCTTTCAGGAACACCGGCTCCTGCCTTGGGAGAATCTGTGGCGCAATGTGTCCCTTGGCCTGCGTTGCGGTCCGGCTAAAGAAAAAGCGGCCAAAGCCTTGGAAGAAGTGGGTCTGGGGGATCGACTGGACGACTGGCCTCGTAATCTCTCCGGTGGCCAGGCGCAGAGAGTGGCCATTGCCAGGGCACTGGTACAGGAGCCTGCCTTGCTCCTGCTGGACGAACCTTTTGCCTCATTAGACGCTCTGACGCGCATCAAGATGCATAAACTGCTGCTTTCCTTGATAGCTGCACACAAACCTGGAGTTTTACTGGTGACCCATGACGTGCTTGAATCCATTGTTCTGGCTGATCGTATTCTGATTATGCGCGACGGCTGCATAGTCAAAGAATATGTTGTGAATGACTATGCGGACAAGAGAACGGTGCAGGTGGATGTCTTCGAGGCTCTTGGTTTCGCCGGAGGCGGATCGCCATATTGAAAACGGACAGTCAGGCGTTGTGCGTACTGATGTTTGCAGAGAACCGTATTCATTTTTTTTGAAAACTGTATCGAAGGAATATTTTTCATATAGAAACCCGTAAATCAACAACAGGAGACGGCCATGAAGAAGAATGTGCTGAAATTGAAAATGAACAGGCGTAGGATACTGCGTATGATGGCGCTCGGCGCAGGCAGCGCTGCCCTAGTTTCCTCCATGGGACCATTAAAAGCCGTCGGCAGAACAACGGATACAGTGCGCCTGACCTACGCCCGCGGCGGAGGGAATATCACCCTGCTGGCTAAGGAGCGTGGTGAGTTGGAGAAGCATCTGGCCGCGCAGGGCATAAAGGTGGAATGGGTAGGCCCCTTCCCCAGCCATGCCCCCTCCATGCAGGCCGTTGTGGGCGGTTCGGCAGACTTCAGTTTCGGCGGTTCAACCACGCCGGGCTTGGCCGCCATCCTAGCAGGCTCTCCCTTGGTCTTTTCACAGTTCTACATTTATCTGCCGCGTACCACCGCCATCATCGCAAAGGATCCGGCAATCAAGGGGCCGCAGGATTTGGTGGGGAAGAGTGTGGCCGTCAATCGCTCCGGCCTGGGGGAGATGTTGCTCATCGCGGGTCTGGAAAAACATCGCGTGGATGTTTCCAAGGTAAATGTCGTCTATCTGAATCCCCCCGATGCCGGCCCGGCCCTGGCAGCGGGCAAGGTTGATGCCTGGGCCATGTGGAGCCCGGCAGTGGATATCGCCCGACAAAACTATAACGCCCACAACATTTATGAAGAAAAGGACCTTGATTATCTGCTGGACTTCAGCACCTTCCTCATAGCACGCTCCTTTGCCGTCCGGAATCCAGATTTGGTTAGGGCCGTCAATGAGGCTTTCATCTTGGAAGGACAATGGGCCAGTGGGCATACGACGGAGGTTGAAAACATCTGCCAGAAAACAGGCAAATACAGTGATGAAGTGCGCGATTTCTTCATCTCACTCAAAAGAACCTACCAGTTTTATCCCCCCAATGATGTGAAGTTCTTGGCCGATTTTCAAAAGGCCGCCGACTGGCTTTCCTCTCACGGCGTATTGCCGGGACCGATTACCGTGAGCGAGCATGTGGCGCAGTTGTGAGCATTGCGCGCATGCCGATTTGCCGAGGCGTTTCGCCGCAGGCGACGGCGCGGCCTCAACCCCGTGCCCCCGGAAAAGGGCGGAGACGGAGGTGCAAGGCGTGGAGGACGAAGGAAAAGTCTTGGACAGAGCCTCCGTGGAGGCGGCCATAGCTGAGTACCTGTTGCAGGTAAACTACGGCGGGTATGCCCCGGATGTGCGCAAGGTACTGGCGGTACGCGCCACCGACAGGACGGCTTGGTTGCGCAATGCGGAAAGACGGACGCGTTGGGAGGTATATTACTTTGTAGAGGGTGAGCTTTTCCCGAGACCAGGGGATACTAGGCTGCCGGAAGGCGTACTGCCCTCCGAACATGCGAGGAAACTGGTGGATACTATATGGGAATTTTTGTCAGTATGGAACGGCTATGATTTCACCACCACCAGTTACGGTTTGGGCAGGAACAACTATCTGCGCAACGGCCGTGAAGAGGACGGCGGGATTGTCGGGGTCGCCTATGCCCCGGTGTGAGCACGACGAACCATGTTACGCCGCGCTCACTTGGCGGGAGCCGATCCGAGACGCACAAGGTTTTCAAGACTATCTGAGTACCTTTGTGCGTTCCGATCCCCGTAACCGCCTCCCGGAAGGGCGGGGCATTCCTATTTTCGATCTGCCTGTGGCGGCTGTGGCCGCTGCCTCCGATCCCCTTTTCGAGCAATTACGGAAAGAAGATGTTGTAGGACCCATCCATGCGTCTCCGGAGTACTGGTTAGCTGGCGCCCGCTCCGTGATCAGCTATTTTCTGCCCTTTTCCAAGGAAATCAAGCAAGCGTACAGCATCAATACCCGCCTTCCGCCCTTGGAATGGGTTTCCGGCAGACTGAACGGCGAGATATTCAATCATGTACTCCGCAGGGCGCTGGTAATCATGTTGCGTAGGCAGGGAGGCAGAGTTGTAGCCCCCGGCTTGGATCCGCGATACAAAGCCGTAAACTGGCTGCCAATGTGGTCGGAGCGCCATGTGGGCTTTATCGCCGGACTGGGGAGTTTTGGTCTGCACGGCGGCCTGCTGACGGAAAAAGGCACGGCCGGGCGGATAGGCAGCGTAATAACGGATCTTGTCTTTCCACCCTCGGAACGAGCCTATACCGAAGTGTATGCCTACTGTCCCTGGAAGCAGGAAAGACGTTGCGGCGTTTGCATCAACAGGTGCCCTGTGGGGGCGATCAGCAAGGAAGTCAAGAACCACTCCATCTGCATCGCCAACGGCGCGGAATTCATACGACCGGCCTTCAAGGACTGGGGGTATCACGGTTGCGGGCATTGCCAGTGCAATCTGCCCTGTTCCGATCATTTGCCGGGGCGAAACGGTCCGGCGGTCGGAGCGGTGAAAGGCCGAAAGCAGGGTAACGGCGCATGAGCCGGGAGAAAATTGTCTCCCTGCGGGAACTGGCAGCCATGATTCCCGATGGGGCGCGACTCGCCTTGGGCGGCAGTTTTCTGCATCGCGGCCCCTTTGCCCTAGTGCGGGAACTGATCCGTCAAGGCAGGTGCGGATTGGAAATCATCAAGCAGTCTCCGGGTTATGACCTGGATCTACTTTGCCGTTGCGATGTGGCGGCAAAAGCTTCCTGCGGCATTGTAGCTCTGGAGGGACCTTTCGGAATCGCCCCTTGGTATCGCAAGGCCGTGGAGGAAGGGCGTCTGGCCCTGGAAGAACATTCCTGCGCCACCTTGGCGGCCGGTTTGCGGGCCGCTGCTTTCGGTGTGCCTTTCCAGCCCGTAGCCGGTCTGCACGGTTCGGATCTGGCCCGTCTTAATCGCTGGGCGTGCTTGCCTGATCCTTATGGTTCAGGGCAGGAGACCTGGGTGATACCGCCCGTCAGACCGGATTTCGCCGTCATCCATGCAGCGGAGGTTACCGCCGCCGGCGATGCCCGCGTATGGGGCACCCCCAACTGGGATCGCCTCATGACCCGGGCGGCGGAGAGCGTACTCATCACAGCGGAGCGGCTTGTACAGGATTCCAGCTTTTCCGAGCGTCCGGAACTGACTCTGGTACCGCGTTTTCTTACCAGAGGGGCGGCTGTCGTCCCCCACGGTGCTTGGCCGGGTTCCTGCACGCCCTTTTACGGCGTTGACTACGCCGCTCTGGAGGAATATCTGCGCAGACCGGAGGAATCCTTTGTCCTGACGCATCTTGCCTACGCCCCGGAAGCTGCCTCAGCGGAAGCGCCTACCGTAACACAGGGAGGGGGCGCATGACGGAAGAGTGTTTTTTCTCCCTTTTCGCCTATATGGTGATTGGACTGGCACGTTTCATTCGGCCGAATGAGATTACCTTCAGCGGGGTCAATTCCACCCTGCCCATGCTGGCTTGTTTGCTGGCCAAACAAAGCTACGAATTCTCCTTCACCTATCTCAATGTTGCCGGAGGCGTTGATCCCGAGCCGGCGCACGCGCCCCTTTCCAGTTCCGACCCTATCCTGACGCAAAGCTCCTGTTCCATTTTCGCCAACGAAGATTTTTATGACTTGTGCAGCCGAGGGGGTATGGATCTTTGCTTTCTCGGCGCAGCACAAGTGGACGCCAAGGGTAATACCAACGTCTCCTGCATCGGTGACTGGCACGCCCCCAAGGTGCGTCTGCCGGGCGGCGGCGGTGCGCCGGTTATGTTGCCGACTGCCCGCAGGGCGGTAGGCTGGCGAACGGAACATTCGCCGCGCACCCTTGTCGAACGTTTAGATTTCACAACGGCGGCGGGCGGACTGTACGGCTTGGTAACACCGTATGCCGTTTTTGAGAAAAAAAATGGATGGTTGGCTCTAAAGCACTGGAATCCAGCTGTATCTCCCAAGGAAGTTAGACTGAGAACCGGCTTCGCCTTTGACACGTCCTGCGCCACGCCCGGCCCTGAACCGGATCAGCGGGAATTGTCAACTCTGCGTAGACTTGACCCTGATGGTGTTTTTGCTGCGGGAGCCGGCATTCGGCCATGGAGCAAGGAGAACACATAGAGAGAAGCCGGCTTACTCCGGGGCTCTCATTCGTTCAGGCTGATGCCGGCCTGAGTGCTGTGAAAAGAACCCCTTTGTCGGCAGGCATCTGCACAGCGTCCGTGTCGAGAATAGGGAAGGATGTGAGAAAGGAATATATGACAGGTAATGTTCTCAACTTGGAAAAAATTCTGCAAGGCCGCGGGCGACGTACCGCTTTCCTGCTCCCGGAAAAGGAGGGAAGCGCTGCACGCAGAATCAGCTACGAGGAACTGGCGGCCGACGTCCGCTCCTATGCCCGCGGCTGCTCTTTGCTTTTTCGCGCTGCTCTTGTCTCGGACAACCCCTCGGACCGTTTCGTGGGTATCCTGGCCGAGCGAGGCGTGGAGTCTGTGGCCGCCTTTCTCGGATTGATGGAAGCGGGTTTCTGTCCCTCTCTCATGGAGATACGCGCGCCGCTTCCGGTT
>JAITDR010000219.1 GCA_031282465.1 Desulfovibrio sp. | reverse complement strand
GCGGACAACAACCTGCCCCGCAAGACCTTCAGCCCGGAGGCGCTGGAGCTTCTTTCCGGCTACGAGTGGCCCGGCAACATCCGGCAGTTGGAAAACGTGGTGGAGCGCTGTATGATTATGGCGAGCGGCGACACCGTCACGGTGGACGATCTGCCTCCCGAGGTCAAGGACGAAGAAGCCCATTTGAAAAACGCGCTGGACCTGTTGCCTGCGGAACTGAATCTGGCGGAAACGCTGGACAGGTTGGAAGCGGCGTTGATCCGGCGGGCGCTGGCCAGGGCGGATTTCGTACAGGTCAAGGCCGCCGAGCGTCTGGGTATATCCAAAAGCCTTTTACAGTATAAACTGCGCAAGTACGGCATCACCGGGCATTGAATGCGGCGGCGGAAGCTCCGCAGAAAGGCATCCTCTGAAACGCCGCACAGTGGAGCAAGGACGGGCACCCACACCCGCCGCACGCTCTGCCTGTTCAGAAACTCCCGTACCGCCGTGCTTTTGCCGGCACCGCCGGCTGCCCGCGGGCGCACGCACGTTCACATCTGCCGTCCGCCCCAGCGGGCCGAAATGCGCGCCAATTCCGCCAACCGCTCATCTGCGAGCGCGTAAAGGCCCCCGTCATACGAGCCGTCCTTGCGAGCCGTACCGCAGGGCATGCCGGTCAGTATCTCCATGGCTTCGTTGATATGACTTACGGCGTAGACATGGAAACTCCCCACCCTGACGGCTTCGATAAGCTCGCCCTGCAGGAGGACGTGGCTGAGATTATCGCGAGGGACGATAACCCCCTGATCACCCGTCAACCCGTGGCGTTTGCAGACCTGAAAAAAGCCTTCAATCTTGCGCGTGACGCTGCCCACGGCCATAATGCGCCCGTCCTGCCCCAATGCGCCTGTAAAAGCCAGCGAAAGACGCACGGGCACGCCGGACAGCGCGGAGAGCAACGCGGCCAGCTCCGCTCCCGAGGCTGAGTCGCCCTCTATCCCGAAATAACTCTGCTCAAACCCCAGGCTGCCGGTCAGCACCAGCGGCTTGTTGCGGGCAAAAGCGCCCGTCAGGTAGCTTTTCAGAATCATCATGGCCTTGGTGTGTATGGGACCGCCCAGTTCGGCGTCCCGTTCAAGGTCGATGATTCCGCCGGACCCCGCGCCCACGGTGCAGGAAATCTCGTGCGGCAGGCCGAACTCAAAGTCTCCGTAAAAAGATACGGAAAGCCCGTTGACTTTGCCTACCGCTTCGCCGCTGGTGGAAACCTTGATGATGCCGCGGTCGTATTCCTCCATGAATTCTTCTTCCACCAGGCTCGAACGGAAGATGCCGGCTTCCAGCGCCCCGCGCAACGCAGATTCGCCGACTTTAGCCCGGCCTTCCGCAGCGGCGCGGGCCGACGCCTCGATCATGACCTCGCGCAGCACGGGAAACTTGAGGGAGAGTTTTTGCTGGTCCCCGTCGAGCCGCGACCCGTAGTCCACAAGTCCGGCCATGGCTTCGCGGTCAAAAGGCAAAAGGTCGTCCTCTTCGACGATCCCGCGTATGTGCGTCAGGTAGACGGCGATGCCTTCCTCGTCGCGCGGCATGCGGTCCGTAAGATGGGCCTTGATGGAGAACAGCTTGCGGAAACGGTCGTCGGCCGCGAGCAGCATTTCGTACATGTCCTCCTTGCCCACAAGGATGACCTTCAGAGAGAGCGGCACGGCTTCCGGAGTCAGTCCCTTGGTTCTGCCGGAACTTTCCTCGTCGGATTCCTCAACGCGGGCCGCGCCGGCCCGCAGCGAACGCAGAAGGGCTTCCCAGGCGGCGGGGTGCTGCATGAGGTCTTCCATGCGCAGGACGAGGTAGCCGCCGTTGGCCCTGTGTATGCCGCCGGCCTTGATCAGCGTGAAATCGGTGACCAGCGCGCCCATTTCCGATTCGCGCTCTATGCAGCCCATGAGGTTGAACAGGGTCGGGTGATTTTCAAACACGACCGGCGCGCCCGCGCATTCCGCGTTGTCCACGAAAAGGTTGACGTCGTAGCGCGGCGCAGGCTCATCCTGGGCGGGCGGTTCGAAAGGATAGGGCTGCGGAGGCTGGGCGCCGGGCTGGACGCCCTGTTGCGCGCCGTGAACGGGCATATCCGATGGAAACAGGCTTTCGCAGTGTTCCAGAGTGTGCTCACGCAGGTCGTGGAAAAAACGACGCAATTTTTTGTGTGCGCCCTTGGGCGCAAATTTTTCCGCCAGGGGATCCAGGCAATTCTTCAGCACGTCGTCCGCAAGGGCGCGCTCCAGCGTGCGTTCCTGATCCTGGAAATCCTCTTCGGCCTTGGCCAGTTTACGCAAAAAGGCGCTGACGGGTTCCATGAGGGATTCGCTTTTACGGCGCAGTTCGGCGCGCACGGTCGCCTCAAGCTCTTCAAACTCCTTTTCGCTCAGGCGCTTGCCCTCATGCGTGGGATACAGGGACATGCCGCCGCTGTCGTCCATGCCCACATTGAACCCGTGCGCGCCGGCCAGACGGTTCATCTGTTTCATGAGGCTTTCGCGCCTGCTCTGCAGGGTGCCCAGGAGTACGGAACGGCGGCTTGTATGGGTGCTGCTCTCCATGCGCCGCGACACTTCCTTGCGGATGCGGGCATACGTTTTGTGCAGGGCGCTTTTGAGCTTTCCACCCTGTCCGGCGGGGAGTTGCAGCAATACGGGGGTGTCGGGATTCTGGAAATCATGGACGTAAACCAGATCCGGAGGCGTTGCCTCTTTCGCGGCGCGGGGGCCGAGCACGTCGCGCAGCAGCCGGCTGCGTCCGAGGCCGGCTTCGCCGGAGAGGTAGATGTTGAAACCGGCGGCCCGGATGTTCAGGCCGAGTTCCAGGGCGTCCAGGGCGCGTTTTTGCGGGCTGTGCCGAGCCCCGCCCGGAGGGATGTCGCGGCTGCTCTTGTAGGGAATCTGTTCCGGAGGGAGGTTGGCGCACAGCGCTTCGGCCGGTTCCGGCCTCGGGGAGAGCGTGGTGCTGGGCGCCGGGTCTGCAAATTGTCTGCGGACCCGCGCAGGCACGGAACGGGACGGCTTCACAATCCACCTTCTTGTTGTTCGGCATCGGAGCATTGCAACATTGATTCTGTACGCCTCCGGCGGCCGGGGCGCTGCCCCGGACCCCGGCAGGGGGAATGATTCCCCCTGCACTCCCCGTTTGCGGATGCGCGTTGCAACAGTCGAACCGCTCCGACAAGTTCGCTGCGGATGTCCGCTTTGCCGGGGGAAATGACCCCTGCGGACGCGAAACGGGACAGCTTCACAGTCCACCTTCTTCTTGCACGGCATTGAAAAGTTCGCGCAGGATGTCCGCGCCCCCGGCGGACGCGACCTGCACGGCCAGATCGGCACCCAGCCCGCGCGCTTCGCGGCGGGGACCGGAAATTTCGCCGCGGACGACGCGCCGGCCCTCCGGGTCGGCGATGAGCCCTTCAAGGCTGAGGACGGCATCAGGCCGGTCTCCGCCAAGCACGGCCGCGGCGGCCACAGGCGCGCGACAGCCCGCGTCCAGCCCGGCCAGAAACGCGCGTTCCGCCGCAACGCAGTCGGCGACCTCGGCATCGTGCAGGGCGGAAAGCGCTTCGCGCACGTCTTCCCGGTCTTCGCGGCATTCCAGGGCCAAAGCGCCCTGGCCCGGCGCGGGGATAAACCGCGGCGGGGCGAGCAGTTCCGTGAACGGCGCCTCAAGGCCGAGCCGGCGCAGGCCGGCTGCGGCCATAACCACGGCGTCGAAGTCCCCTTGCAGCAGTTTTTTGAGGCGGGTATCCACATTGCCGCGCAACAGGGCGATTTCCAGGTCCGGGCGCAAGGCCTTGAGTTGGGCGCTGCGGCGCAGGCTGCCGGTGCCGACGCGCGCGCCGGCCGGCAGCGCGTCCAGACCGGGCAGGCGCGCCGAAAGCAGCATATCGAAGGGGTTTTCCCGCGCAGGGACCGCGCCCAGAACCAGACCGGGGGGCAGGCCCACGGGCAAATCTTTCATGGAATGCACCGCGATATCCGCGCGTCCGTCCAGCAGGGCTTCCTCGATTTCCTTGACGAACAGCCCCTTGCCGCCTATGCGGTGCAGGGGGACGTCCGTTATCAGGTCGCCCCTTGTCTTCAACGCGATGATTTCGCAGTCGCAACCGCGTGCCCGCGCCAGAAGGTCGCGCACATACTCGGCCTGCCGCAGGGCAAGCCTGCTGCTGCGCGCGGCTATGACAAATTTTTGCATGAAAGGAGCGTTACCGGCATCCCGCGCAGCTTGAGGCCGTGCAACCGCAGCAGCCGCCACCGGACGGCGGCGGGGAAGCGCTGTAGTCGTCGTGCGCGCCGGCCGGACGGTACAGGCAGGGTCTGGACATCAGGCGTTCACCGCGTGTGCCCCCGCAATGGGGGCAGGCGGGCGAATCATCGCCGAAAACCAGTTCTTCAAATTCGGTTGCGCAGTCGGGGCATTGGTATTCGTAGATAGGCATGCTCTGTTCTCCAAAGCGGTATGGACGGCCGGCGCCGGCCCCGCTCACGGCAGTTGCGTGTTGCCCGCCTTGAGCCAGGGCGTCAGCGCGCCTACGTTGTCGAAGAGATAATAATCAGTCAGTCCGCAAAGTAAATGGGCGACCGTGATGTGGATTTCCTGAATCAGCGGGGTGACTGTCGAGTCCACGTTGATCAGGCAGTCGCAGAGAGCGGCGCATTTGCCGCCTCCGTTGCCCGTCAGCCCCAGGCTGTGTATGCCGCCTTCGCGGGCTGCCTCCAGCGCGCGCAGGACGTCGATGCTGTTGCCGGACGTGGACAGGGCTATGAGCAGGTCGCCGGGTCTGCCGAGGGCGCTGATTTGTTTGGCGAACACCTGGTCGAAGCCGAAATCGTTGCCGACGGCCGTGAGTATGGAGCTGTCTGTGGTCAAGGCCAGGGCGGGCAAGGGAGGACGATCCATGAGGAAGCGGTTGACGAATTCAGCGGCCATGTGTTGCGCGTCGGCGGCGCTTCCGCCGTTGCCGCAGATCATGACCTTGTTGCCTCGAGCGAGGATGACGGCGATACGCAATGCCGATGCCGCAATTACGCCGGCGTTGGCGGCGAAAAAACGACGGCGCAGTTCGGCGCCCTGCTCGGCGTGCTCAAGTATTCTGACCAGCGCCGGCTCGTCGACGCCGCCGTACTCGTGAGGCTTTGCGGCCTGCATGCGTTTTCCTCCGAATGCAAAGACACAGCGCTGCGGCGCGATGCTCTCCGGACGCTGTGCGGGGACCTGTGTACAGGAAACGCCGGATAAAGGCAAATGTCCCGCGGACGGCGGGGCGTCCTTTCCGCATGAGCCTGAATTTTTCCTCACTCATGCGTTCAATGGAACATATTGACATATCAGCCGATTCTGCGAGCGTGTCATGACGGAGGTCGGGACGTGCGGAAAGTGGAGGAGGAACAGCATGAATGCCGCGCGGCGCAAGATGATTGCCAAAGCCATAAGCTGCATTTCCGAGGCAAACGGTAACTGAAAAGCAGAATCCACCGGAAACCGTCCTTCTCACAAGGCGGATTCCGGCGGATCGGCACTATGCCGCAGAAGCCGATCAGTTAGTCGATAAGCCCGGCAGCAATTTGATTTACTTCATCAACCGATAAGCCGGTAATTTCGGCAACTGTTCTCACGGGTATTTTTTTTCGCAATGCGTTTACGGCAACTGCCAGTCTTTCTTCTTGTCGCCCTTTCTGTTCGCCTATCTGGATGCCTTCCTGTCGCCCTTCCTGTAGCCCTTCCTGTCGCCCTGCCTGTAAGCCTTCACTACGCGCCTCGTTGAAGTTGGTATCATAATCCATATATGCCTTTTCTCTCGCCTCTGCCAAGGCGCGTATCCGTTCGTCGGCACTCAAGACTTGTCTAACATCACATGCTTCCGCTCTCGTCGGGTTGGTCTGTGCAACTATCATAAAGTCCTCCTTGTCTTTTGCTCTAAGAAACTGCATCCAGTTATAGAGCAATGTTCCATCAGATTTGTGTATCTTAGGAAGCTCCAATGTATGTATTGCTATAGAATCATGATAATCCTTTTTCGTATTTTTATCATAAAGCTGAAAATAGTTATGGTATATATCATTGTCTTTTATCAATATATGGTCTGCAATATAAATCGTTATCACTTTATTTATCTGTTTGTAGTCATTTCCTTTCTTTACTTGTTCCAGCATCAGCTTTGCGCTGTAAAACAGCAGTCGTTTCCAAACAGCAGCTTGACGTCGAACTTGTATTTCGACATCAATAATCTTTTTCGCTGTTGTATAAACTTTTATATCCAAAATACCGAGTTTATCGTCAAAATATTCTCTTTTCAAAGACGGATCAACAATTTTAATGTCCTCATATTCGTCAGCAGGCAAGTCCAATACAGATTGTAAGAAACTTATAAGGATGCTTTTGTGTTCGGCGAAAACTTTATGGAATATGAAGTCGTTTGTCGGCGACAGCGGTTTTTTTCCATACGGTTTCTTACTCCCTTTGCGTAAAGTAGTGCGGTTTTCCCGATTTTGCAAGATACGGCAAGAAATTTTTTTTCGCGGAGCCGCGTGGAGCAGCGAGCAATCCGGTCAGCACATCCGTATGCCCTGTGCCGGGGCCGTAACGTCTCCTTTCATCGGAAAATGCCTTTGGGCCTGTCCAGGTACAGAGGAGGGCTTTTACTGCCCGAACAGCAAAAGGCAATTATTCGCCGATACGTTGTCGTAATTGGTTTTTTATGAAAAAATGTCAAAACGGATGCCCCTTACTCGTAGTCGATGAATCCAAGTACGCTCAAGCAGGATGAACCTGAAAAAAAGATTTGTACGAGGTATCAAACAGCTCGCCGAGCTTTTTTTTGCGCTTTTTTCAGACTTGAGGCAGAGCCGGCCGTCCTTTTAATCACTGTACAACTATTGGATATTTATGAATAATTTCGATGAATACGGAGGAAACAAGTAGTCATGGATCGGCATTATTGCTGT
>JAITDR010000167.1 GCA_031282465.1 Desulfovibrio sp. | reverse complement strand
TGCGGAGGCAATGATTCCCCGCGCCGTGGATACGGAAATCCTTCGCGCTGCCGACCCCTCGCCGGCGGACCCCGGCAGGCAGCGCGTCCTGCTTGCCGATGCCCTGACTTTGCCTTTTGAACGCTTCCCCTCCGGCTGGAAACTTATCGGCAATCTGCCGTACAACGTCGCCTCGCCCCTGCTTTGGGAACTGTTCAGCCGCATGCCCGCACCGGCAAGAGCCGTGTTCATGCTGCAAAAAGAAGTCGGCCTGCGCCTGACGGCCGCGCCGGGCAGCCGCGCTTACGGCGCCCTCTCGGTTTGGCTGCAAAGCTTTACCCGGCCGCGCGCCGCCTTTGTCGTCCCGCCCCACGTCTTCCATCCCCCGCCCAAAGTGGACTCCATGGTCCTGGTTTTTGAACCGCCTATCCCCTGTCCAGCCGGTGATGGGACGATGCAACGTCGTGACGAGGCACTCGTCGAGCTTGCCCCCAGCTCCACAGGTGACGGCGACCGGGAACGTCCCCGCGCCGTGGCGGGACCTGCCCGCGCCCCGGCGCACCTGCCCTGCTCCCCGGCGGAATTGGCCGGGGTGCTGCACGCCTGCTTCCGGATGCGGCGCAAGCAGTTGGGGAGCATTGCGGCTGCCCATGGCATCGCTCCGCACAGGCTGGCAGCACTGGGCATCGACCCGCGCTTACGGCCGGAAAATCTGACCCCCGAAGAATTTCAACATATTGCGGCCGCGCGTCTTTTTGTCTGAACAATACGCGGGAAACTTGTCGAAAAGTTGTCGAAACTTGTCGACAAGTTTTCGACAAGTTGTGCGATACAAGTACGCGAAAAAATTGGAAAACAGCACGGAAACTTGAAAAAACTGCGCGGAAAACTTGACTGCCCGCAACGCGTGATGTACAAGTCAAAAAAATACGCCCTGATGCCGCTTCCGGCCGCAGCAGGCGACACAAAGCTGCATAACCGCAGTGTTGCTTTGTAATCCGCATAACGACAGGTGAGCCATGATCCGTTACGGTGAAACCATCCACAGCATGCTGCCTCAGGATATCCCCTGGTTCTTGCCCGACCACGCCATATTCTTCGGAGTGTTGTACGCCGTCCTCGGCGTCCTCGGCCTCGGACTGGGATATGTAGTCGTCAAATCCGTGCGTCAGGCCTCTTGCAGTTGCTCCGAAACGCATTGAGCCGCGTTCTTTCCGACCCGCCGGGCGGGTGTATCTCTCCTTCCGCAGCAGGGTGGGTAAGAGTATTCCTTTTTTACACTGAAACAGCGTCAGGGCGCTTTTTGTCCGCCGCTTGCGGCTGAGTCGCGCCGCATCTTCCCGAAAGGGGGTGATTTCTTTGCCCGGAGTCTATCTCAACGAAGACGATTACAGCTTCGACATAGCGTTGCGCCGCTTCAAAAAGCAGGTGGAAAAGGCCGGCATTCTTTCTGAAATGAAGAAACGCCAGCACTATGAAAAACCCAGCGTCATGCGCAAGAAGAAAAAAGCCGCTGCCCGCAAACGTCTTATGAAAAAAATCAGAAAGATGAACATGGCCTGAGTTTTTCTCCTCTCCAGAGGATTGAAACGGCCGAAGGGTTATCGGCAATCGTAACAATGAACACAGCCTGATGTTCCGTCCTCCCCCGGCCGGGGTGCGCAACGCAGACCGGGCGGGGGAGGACTGCTCCTTTCATCCGGCGGCCGGCTTTTTTAGCCGGCGGCTAGTTCTTATGGATACGCGTACCCTAAACGCCCTTGAACTGCATAACGTCCTGGCTTGTCTTGCAGGCTTTGCCGTGTCCGAAGCCGGTTTCCGGGCCTGTCTGGAACTGCGCCCTCTGCGGAGGCGGGACTTTCCGGACGGAGCGGGCGGCACTGCCGACTTTATCGCCGCCCTGCGCCGCGAGGCGGCCCTGTTCGAGCAAGGACGGCTGTTCATCGCGCGCAGCGGCTGCGTCCTTACCCCCTTCGTCGCCGTCGACGGTTTGCTGAGTGCTGCCGCCGCGCCGAACTATACCCCGGACGCCGACGATCTCTTCGCCTTGCGCGGCCTGCTCCTGCAAGGCAAGGAAAAAGTCGCCGCCGTGCTCGCCTGTCCTGCCGCTCCGGAACCCGGCTGGCCCCTCTGGGTCGAGCGCTGCCCGATCGGGTCCATGCCGGTAAAAACACTGTCCGGCCTGAGCCGCTGCTTCTCCGACGACGGTCTGATCCGGGACGAAGCCTCGCCGGGCCTCGCGACGGTGCGCGGTGAACTGCGCGCCCTGCACCGGCGCTGCATAAACAAAGTCAAGGATTACATCGCCGAATACAACATCATGCATTTTCTGCAGGACGAATTCATGACGCTGTCCTCGGACCGCTATGTCCTGCCCCTGAAAAGCAATTTCAAAGGCCGCCTGCAGGGCGTTGTTCACGAGTATTCAGGAACAGGAGAAACCTGTTACTTTGAACCCCTGTTTCTGGTGGAGGTCAACAACCGCCTGCAACACCTGAAACAGGAGGAAAGGGAAGAGGAACGCAAGATACTGCGCATGTTGGGCGACTTGCTTATAAGTGAATTGCCCGGCATCAGCGCCGTATACAGGTTCCTGCGCGAGCTGGATCTGCTCTGCGCCCGCATTGCGCTTGCAGCATGTTACGACGGGCGCGTGGTTGACTTTGCCGAAGACAGAGGCTTTCTGTTGTGCTCCGCCCGTCATCCTCTGTTGCTCCTGGAAGGCTCGCCCGCGGCGCGCGAGGCACTGCGCCGTACTGAACAGCGCCTGATCGATGCGGGGCGTGCGCCGGAGGCGTCCGCCGAACACAACCGTGAAACCGCGCGTATGTCTTTCGTCGCGCCGGCCGTTGTTGTGCCGTCCGACATAGAACTGCCGCCCGAACGCAGCGCCCT
>JAITDR010000008.1 GCA_031282465.1 Desulfovibrio sp. | reverse complement strand
CCCGCGTCAGCATCAGCCAAGCCGGGACGGCAAGGGGCAGATACAGGACGGTCCAGAGAAACAGGCCGCCGAAAAAGACCGCTGTCAGGAAGACGGCCCCCGGCAGCCGGCCGGGTCGTATGACCGCATCCATGCCGGGATACTCTTAGGAGACGCTTGTTCCCAGACCGCGTTTTTTGGCCAGGATGAACGCGTGCATGTCGCTCACGCTGCGGATGGAGGCTATGGCCGGATCTTTGCCGATCTTGATGCCGAACGCCTGTTCCAGGACAACGACCATATCCACGGCGTCCAGACTGTCGAGACCGAGATCCTCGCGAAACAGCGCTTCGGGGCGCAACGCGCCGGGATCCAACTCAAATTCTTCCGCAATCGCGGCATCGGCGCGTTCAATGATTTCCCGATCAGTCATCCCGACTCCGCAAGACAAGCGAACAGTTAATCCCACCGAGGGCGAAACTGTTTTTTACAACAAGCCCACCCTGCACCGCAACAGGATTTTGCGGCAGCAGGATGCCCGCGCAACGCTCGTCGATTTTCTCAAGGTTCCTGGTAGGCAGGATGGTTTTTCCCCGGAGCATGGCAACGCATGCCGCGCTTTCCAGCGCGCCGCTCGCGGCCATAGTGTGCCCCAGATGGCCCTTGAGGCTTGAGACGGGAATGTTCGGGCCGAAGACGTCGGCTATGGCGCGGCTTTCCGCAATATCGCCGAGTTCCGTGCCTGTGGCGTGGGCATTGATGTAGGCGACGTCGCCTGCGGCGACCCCGGCGTCTTTCAGGGCGGCGCGCATGCAGGCCGCGATCGGCTCGGACGAAGGTTCGGCGATGCTGCCGCTGTCGTGCAGGGAGGCGAATCCCAGGATTTCCGCCAGAATTTTCACCTGCCGGCGCGCGGCCGATTCCGCGCTTTCCAGAAACAGCAGGGCCGCGCCTTCGGAGCAGACGACGCCGTCACGTCCGGCGTCGAAGGGGCGGGGCGTCTGTTCCGGATGCTCGTTGTATGCGGAGGAAGCCGCGTTCAGGAGGTCGAAGGTCCCTGTGACCAGAGGGTGGAATTCATCCGTGCCGCCGCACAACATATACTCCTGTCTGCCGAAGGCGACCGTTTCGTAGGCCAGCCCTATGGCCTGGCATCCGGAGGAGCAGGCGGCGCACGGCGCGATGACCCGGCCGGTCACGCCGAGCGCCTGGGCGGTGTTGACGGCGGCGGTATGGCTCATGCTGCGGAAGAACAGCATGGATTTCACGCCGCTTATGTCGCCTGCGGCGAGATAGAGGCGGAAAAACGATTCCAGCGCTTCGGGGCTGCCCAAGGTGGAACCGAGGGCTATGCCCGTCTGCCCTCCTTTGAGTTCGTCGGACGTTATTCCCGCCTGGTCGACGGCTTCCAGAGCAGCCAGATAGGCGTAAGCGGACATCGGCGACATGGAGCGCCGCAGTGTTCTCGGCAATGAATCTATGCCGATATCCGGGACCAGACCCGCGACGAGCGGCCTTTGCCGCTGTCCCGGCGTCACACAGGGATCGTGCTCCCCGCGGCCGTCCTCGAATTTTATCCCGAACCGCCCCGGATGAGGCACGGACGCGTCCTGCGCATCGGACGGAGCGATGCGGGATATGCCGCTCAGACCTTTACGGAGGGAAGCGAAAAGAACGTCCGTACCGTTTCCGAAAGGAGAAACGGCTCCCATGCCGGTAATGACGACGCGTTTCATCAGC
The DNA here is from genome assembly GCA_031282465.1 of Desulfovibrio sp. GTDB lineage: Bacteria > Desulfobacterota > Desulfovibrionia > Desulfovibrionales > Desulfovibrionaceae > Frigididesulfovibrio. Next base: position 1,396 of record JAITDR010000008.1, on the reverse strand, counting down.
AATTCCTTTACGGCAAGGAGTATGCCGCAAGCTCCTCGTGTATTGCTTCCGGGCCGAGAACAAACGCGCAGGCAATAACGCCGGAAATGATTGCGCCGAGAATGCCGGGCGCGATGACCGACTGTCCGGCCGTCCGGAGGTTGGGGATGCGGGTTGCGGGCAAGGGGCTGAACTGGTGCAGGGAATGCTTGGTCCCGTATATGCCGCAGCCCGGGGATTCCAGAAAATCGCTGTAGGTCAGGGGCGTGGCTCCGTCGAGCGCGTTCAGGGCGGCAAGTTCCGGGCAGTGCCGGAGCACGGCGAAACGGACGGAATCCAGGGTTTCATCCTTGAATCGCTTGTAGGCGGCGGGTCTGTGTCCGCTTTTTGAGTGTTTCCAAGCGCTGCAGGAATCCGCGTGTCCCGGCGCGAATACCATATGACTGTGTTTCGGGCCGGGGCCTCCGGTGTCGGGCGGGAAGCCGCAAACAGGCTTGTCCGCGCCGGACGGGACATCGGAAACGCTGTGGCCCGCGCCGGGCGGAAGGGCGAAGCCGACGGCATCGGCCGGGAGTTCGGCGACGGAGTCGCTGCCGGCGAGCGGGAGGCCGGAAATATAGAACGGGCCGGCCCCGGCGGCGCGGTCCGGCCGGAAACCGGGCGTCGGGCCCTCGCGAAAACAGATGAAAAGATTGTTTCCCGCAAGGGCGGGGACAGGCGTTGCGCTTGCGCAAAAAAGGGTAAAGCTGGAAACGGTGTCTTCCAGAGAGAGCAGTCGGCGGATAAAGGCCGGTTTGACCGCGCCGGGCGGGAGCAGGGCCGGGAGCAGGGCGGGATGGGCGGTAAAAATCGCATCATCGGCCGGCAGGAGCCGTCCGTCTTCCAGTTCGAGGCCGTTGATCCTGTTGTTCGGGGCAAGACGAAAGCTTTTTGCCGCCGTGCCGCAGAGTATGTCCACTCCGGCTTCCGCCAGACGCTTTTCCAGCGTCTCGACAAGGTGTTTTCCTCCGCCGCGGACGGTTTTGACGCCTTCAAGATAGGAGCCCGCCACGCGCGCATGCTGCAGAAACGACGTCTCTTCGGGTGAAACGCCGTACAGCAAAGAGTGTATAGAGAGGACGGCGCGCAACAACTCGTCGCCTGTCCCTTTGCGCAGCACGGCATCCAGGGATTCGTTCCAAAACCCGGCAGGGGAGCCGTATCCCGCGCAGGTCGCCGTTGCGGGCGCCGGGTAAAGTGTGTCCCGCAGTCCGACATCCGTGCGGAAAGGCCGATTTTCTTCGCTCCGCAGCAGCGGTGAGGAGAAAAAGGCGCTTTCGAGTTCGCGCAGGTAACGGCGGATAAAGGCGACATCCGCGGGAAATTCGGCGCACAGGGCGTCCGTGAGGGCGTCACGGCCGACGGGCAGGTTGATTTC
>JAITDR010000206.1 GCA_031282465.1 Desulfovibrio sp. | reverse complement strand
CAGGGGCCGCGAACTGCTCCCCCCGGTCATCGCGGGACAGGAAAGCGACCTCTGGCGGGAATTTTTCAAAGCCTTGGCAACAGCGGCAAAAATGAATCTGCATATTACATTCGCCTACGGCGACAACGGACATCATCTGCTCGAATCGGCGGGCAAAGGGCTGGGACTGGCCCTCAAAGCCGCAGCGGCCCGCACCCGCGCCGGCGTCCTGAGCACCAAAGGAAGTCTGGACCTATGACCTGCAGCCTCCCCCGCGCTTTCTCCATCGCCCTCCTCTGCCTCGGCCTGCTCCTTGCAGTCGCCTGCGCAAAACCCTCACAGCCGCCCCTGCCCGTCGGCAATCTGAAACTGGGCCTCGCCGGCTTTACCCAACCGAAAATGCCCTCGGATATGCTCGCAGGCTGGCAGGTAGAAGATACCCCGACCGTCGAAGCCGTCGATCTCGACGAACTGGACGGCATTCTCTCCTCCGTGCTGACCAAGGAATCCAGACACAGCTTCTTAGGACGCGAAAGCGCCGACCGCTGCCGCAGGGTCGTCCACGCCGAAAGCGGCTCGCCGCGCGCTGCCCTGCGCACCTGGTCCGCCGTGGGCCGCTGCATGGGCGTAGATCTGCTCGTCGTTCCCCAAATCATGGAATACCGCAAACGCGACGGCGGTCCCATCGGCGTGGTGTCCCCGGCCAGAGTGGTCTCCGACATCTTTATCGTGGATGTGCGCAACGAAACCCTGATCTCGCGCTCCCGCTTCGACGAAACCCAATCCAGTCTGACCGGCAACCTGCTTGATACCGACAAATTCCTCAAGCGCGGGGCACACTGGATCACAGCCGCCGAACTGGCCCGTGAAGGCATGGAAAAAGCCGTCAAGGAGTTGGGCCTGTGATCATCATCCCTGCACTGGACATCAAGGGAGGCAAATGCGTCCGCCTGCGCCGGGGCCGTGCTGAAGACGAAATCGTTTACGAAAACGACCCCCTCAAAGTTGCCGTCAGTTGGCAGAAACGCGGCGCGAAACGCCTGCACCTCATCGACCTGGACGGCGCCTTTGCCGGCGTCCCCGTCAACCGCGAACTGGTCACAGCCGTCTGCAACGAACTTTCCATCCCCGTGCAGATAGGCGGCGGCATCCGCACTCTGGAGACAGCGCAAGCCTATGCCGAGGCCGGCGCGGACCGCATCATCATCGGTACCGCCGCTATGGAAAACCCCACCCTTTTCGCCGAAATATGCACCCGCCTGCCGGGGAAAATCGGCGTGTCGCTTGATACCGAAGACGGACACATCCGCACCAAAGGCTGGATCAGCGACTCCGGCCTGACCATAGAGGCCGTCATGCCCCGACTGTATGCCCAGGGCATCTCTTTTATCGTGCACACCGACATCGGCCGCGACGGCATGCGCAACGGCCCCAACATCGCCATGCTCGAACAAATCGCCTATGCCGGTATGGTCCCGGTCATCGCCGCGGGCGGCGTGGACAACCTCGACGATATCAAACAACTGTACGAAATAAGCCGGAAATCCTCGCTGGAAGGCGTGATCAGCGGACGCGCCCTCTACGAGGGCTCCCTCAACTTTGAGGAGGCCGATGCCTGGCTGGCGGCTCAGAATGCCGCATAACTCCGTTTACAGATCAACTGCGGCAGTATGTTGATGCGCAAAGCGCGTACCATGCGCAAAGCGCGTACCATGCGCAAAGAAACAACAGTGTTCTTCCTTTTGGGGGATTGAGTTTCCCCGTGCAGTCCGACGGAGGAGAGGATGGCGGACCTGTCTTCTTACGCAACGCTGGGCTTACGCCCCATACCGGGGGACAACCCGGCCGGCAAAGATGCGCGCTACGAACCTGAATATGCCGCTGTGCTCGAACAGATTGAAAAATTGAGTTTTTCCGGCCCAGGTCAGGCTGTTTCCTGGCCGGCCGTCGAAAAAAACGCTGCATCCGTCCTCGCCGACCAGTCGAAAGACCTGCAGATCGCCGCCTACCTGGGTGTGGCGCTGTGGCAGAACAACGGTCCGGAAGGTATGCTTGTCGGCATCCGCATTCTGGCCGACCTGCTTGCAACCTATTGGGAAACGGCATGGCCGGCGCTCAAAAGGATGCGCGGTCGGGTCAATGCCGTCAACTGGTGGCACGAGCGCACCTCCGCTTTCCTGAAGGACCATGCGGCGCAAAGCGGCTTCGTTTCCGACGAACTGGGCAAAAAACTTACGGACGAACTCGGCAGACTGGACGGGCTTGTCGCCTCACTCATGCCCGATGCTTCGTCGTTGCGCGACTTGACGAACGCCGTCCGGCAACTTTCGTCGCCGCAAACGCAAGCATCGCCCGACCCGACCCCCGCCCCTGCGCAGTCGGCGGAGCAAGCCCCCGCGCCTGCTGCCGCAACAGGACAACCGGCAACGACATCGACCGCCGCCTCGTCCGGCATCGACACAGCCCCCGCGGGTGACCTCGCTCTCCTGCGCCGTAATTTCGTCGCGGCGGCGGCGGCTTATCTTCCGGCGGCCCGCCGCGAACACCCGGCCGAACCTTCGCTATGGCAACTGTTGCGTCTTATCGTGTGGGGAGCCGTCACGGCGATACCGGAATCCGACGACGGGCGCACCCAACTGCCCGCCCCCGACATGGACGCCCTCGCCCAGGCCCGCTTGAAACTGCAGGCCGGCAATACCCTTGAAGCGGCTCTGGCTGCCGAAGCTTTTTTTAGTTCCGCGCCCTTTTGCCTGGACGCGCAGGAAGTCGTCTACAGCGCACTTGCAACCCTCGGCCCGCAGTTCGCCGAGGCCGCGCAAAGCGTCCTCGACGCGGCCGTCGCGTTCATAACGCGCTTCCCCGGCGTGGAGCTGCTCTCGTTTTCCGACGGTACACCCTTTGCAAATCCTCAAACCCTCGACCGCCTGCGCGCAGCCGTTGCGGCGCGGAAAAGCCCCGGCGTGGACGAGGCGCGGACGCCGATCGGCGGCGATTGCACGGATCTCTACGCAGCCGCCAAAGCCCTGCTGGCGCAGAACAAGCTTGCGGAAGCCGTCGCCTCCTTCGACGCCGCCAAAGGACAATCCCCGGCGGCGAACCTGCGACTGACGACCTGCCAGGTACGCCTGCTGTGCGAAGCCGGGAAAGCCGAGGCGGCCGGCATCCTGGCCGAAGCCGTACTCCGGGAAACAACCGGACGCGACCTTGAAACCTGGGACCCGGA
>JAITDR010000186.1 GCA_031282465.1 Desulfovibrio sp. | reverse complement strand
TATTGGCGTTTCCGCTGCCTGCCGCCACCCTGCCGCCATAAAAAATGGTATTGTCGTTGTCGATACCGGTAAGAGAGGTTCCGCTGTTGATGGTCAGCGTATTGCTGTCAGCGGAGCCGCTGCTGGCGCCGAGAGCTTGCCCGCCGGATACTCTCATAGGAGAAGAACCGGCAATGGTCGGGCCGGTGGAACCGTTGCCGAGAATGAGAGTATTGCCGCTGGCGTTGGTGTCATCAGTAGGAACGGTCGCGGTTCCAGAGTTGCCGTAGAGGCCGGTATAGGGACCGCCGGAGTTGTCGTTAATCGTGGTGCTTGCGGCCATTGCGCCACCCGGCGAAAAGAGACTCCAGGCCAGAAAGCAGGCCGCGAAAAAATACAAGACGGTGCGGGACAGGGTATGGTTCATTGTTTCTCCTTTCTGAATGCGCTCACGGATATATGGTTTGCATATGCAAGGCGTTTTTCCTTTGCCGTTACGGTTGCCGCTCAAGTCCAGTGCCGCGTCAAGCGACACTGGCCGCGACCCCGCAAGGGGGTGCGCGCCGCCGAAGGCGGCGGAGCGAGCCGGAAACCACTCAGCCGATCTTGAGCGAAGCGAAAGGCGGCGTCATTCCGCAAATCGGCGAAGCGATACATGGTTCTAGTCCGGGAGCGTGGCCAGAATGCGCTCCTTCCGCTCCAGAAGCCGTAAATGGTTCACCGTGGCTTCGGCGGCTGTTTCTTCTTTCAGCGATGCGGCCAGACTGGCCGCGAGCTTTGCCGGGCTGCGCTCCTCTTCGCTCATGGCCGAGAAGGCCCTGAGGCTGTCCTTTTCGGGCAGCCGCCGCTCATGCTCCCCGCAATACGCGGCGCAAAGGCGCGATACGGCCAGCATACGCGTCATGCACATGAAGGCCGGGCGCGCGACGGGCAAACGCCGGTAGAACTTTCGGCGCTGTTCCTTGTCCCGCCCTTGCGCCCGCTCCAGCAGGGCCATCAGGCGGAAATACGGCAGGAACGACAGGTAGCGCCCGTAGTCCAGCGTATCGCAGACCTCGTGGAAGTCCTCAAAAATATTCGCAATCTCCTGGAAAATGGGGATAGCCGCCGCCAGCGACTGGCAGGCCGTCTCCCGGAAATCTCCGTCCGGCGCGGCGCTGGCGATCCGTCCGGCATGACTGACGGCACTTTGTAGAAGTGTCAGGCGGCATTGGCTGAAGGAGACAAGATGTTCCAGGGACTGCCGGACGTGCCGGACCTCGTGCTCCTCGCCCTGAAGGGCGGAAGCTGCCGGGGCCAGCGTGAAATTGAAAGTGCGGAACATCAGGGGTATGGCGGCAAGGCAGTTCCGGCGTTCCGCCTTTTCCATCTCCGCGCTCATGAGAATATTATGGTGATATCCCCCCTTTGCCTCCTCCAGCTTGTCTTTCGCTCTGGTGCGGAGCCTCCAGATCATATCCTGCTCCATCAGAAACCTGTTGAGCGCGGCATAATCCCTGGGTATTTCTGACTGCGGGCGGAAGCCGAGATCCCCGTTGAGTCCCCAAGGCCACTTCTGGCCGGTGAGTTTTTCGAGAAGCTCGCTTGACAACTCGGCCATGGACTGAAACCTGTCCCGCCCCTCCCACGAAAACATACGCATATCCCAGGCTTCTTGCAGGCATTCTTGCAGGCTGTAGAAGGCGTTAAGCTCTTCGCACCCGGCAAGAAACGCGAACGCTCCGTGCAAATGCCCGGCAATCCGTTCCGCCGCCGCTCCGATTGCTGCGAGCGCGTGTCTGCTCTCCCTCCGCCAGCGGGAAAAAGCCGCCAACAGGTCATAGGTCGGCCTCTCATCCGCGCTTCCCTGCCGGGCGCTGTAGGCGAGAAAGAGAAGTTGCTCGGCGTTTTTCAGAAGGGAGGCGATGGAAGGCAGATCGATTTCATACTGTAAGGCCGCGCTTTCCTCTTCAATCGCAAGCGAACCGGAATCGGGAGGCTCGGCCAGGGAGTGCCGCTCGATCTTTTCCCGCACCTTGACGATGATGACGGAGCCGCGTCCGCTCAGGCTGATTTTCACGGCAGACTCCAGTATGCAGCGCCCGTCCTCTCCGAAAAGGCTGAAGCTGGAACCGGCTGTATGGGCGGAAGCACGTAAAGCCCCGTTCTCCTGATGGAGAATGAACGAGGCAGTACAAGCGGGTTGGCGCTGGAGATCAGTGAACTATCGGCATGAAAAAACGTGAAGGCCATTCCGGATTCCTACGGGTTGGATCGCCCCGACAAGAGAGCAATCTTTTACCGTATGTCCCGGCGCATTTTTTTTGTCTACCACCCGTTCGGGTGGTTGTGATTTTTATTTCTGCCTGAAAAATATTTAATTTTTATTTTTCAATAGGTTACTTTATAGAAGGAACTCATGTATTACCAAAAATTTTGTAATAGGTCGCGCGTTGCACCCCGGTTTTGTCTCTGACCATTTGCAGGTGCTCTTTGATGGTATTGATGCTGATGTGCAGCGCGTCCGCAATTTGTTGATTGGAAAGCCCCTCGGCGGCCAGACGCGCGACTTCCAATTTCCGTTCGGTTAAGGCTTGTTTGGTAAAAATTTCTTTCCATACGGATTCACGGCCCATTTTCATCTGTTTCGCCAAATACTTGATGCGTGACAGAGCTTCTTTACGCTCTTTGCCGAACAAGGCTTTCGTAAGGAACGGCGCGATCAGGCGGTAATTCTCCGCAAAAGGCATATACAGCGCGTCCGGCAGAGCCAAATCCAGAGCCGCGCGGAGCGCGGATGCGGCTTCAGCGCTTCTGCCGCGCATGGCCCAGGCTGCCGCCGCGTGGATATGGCCGTAAACCAGGGCGGGCGTGGAATGCAGACCGCTGGCAAGGCCGAGCGCGGCGGCGCTTTCGTCCAGCAGGACTTCCGGCTTATGGTCGAGCAGCAGGCAGCGAGCGCGGCAGACCTGCGCGAAGGGGATGGCTTGCGTGAACAACCGCCTGTTGAACGCATCGGTCGGGCCGTCGCGCAGCCAGTCGGCTGCGTCCTGCGGGCGATGCAGCAAGCCCGCGAGAAAGGAGCGGGCCAGATCCGCTTCCATGCGGTTGGACTTTTGCGGATATTCCTCCGCAAAAGAGACAATGGAGCCGAGCGCGTTGGAGCAGGCCGTCCCGTCCCCCCGCAGGATAGCCAGTCTGCCGAAAAACAGTTCCACCCCGATGCTGACGCTGATCTGCTCGTGCCCGGCCGCTTCATGCCGCGCCCGGTGGGCGAAAATTTCCGCTTTTTTCGCTTCTCCCCGGTTAAGCAGCGCTTCCGCCCGCATGAGGTCCGGGCCTCCGCTGCCGTGGCCCCTGCTCATGGCTGTATAATGGGGGCAATAGCCTTCCATGTCGGCCAGTTCCGCGTCCAGGCGTCCGGCTTCGCGGTGGTACATGAACAAAACCGAGGCATTGCCGAAGGTCCAGGAATTGTCCGGAGAGATCAGGGAGGTTTTGCCGTCCGTGAGTTCCGAGGCCCGCTGCATTCGCCCGCCCATTTCCGCGATGTCGTTATAGCGGCTGAAGGCTTCCGTCAGCAGGAGTTCCCCGCGCAGATAGTCACGCTCTTGTTCCGGGATTTCCGTTTCCACGAGTTCGGCCATTTCCCCGCACAGGGCGGCATATTCCTGATACAAGCCCTGGCCGAAAAACTCGAAAGCCAGTTGGATCATGGACAGGGGGTGCCGGATTTTCATGGCGCGGTCGCAATGGGCCGCTATATCCCGCATGGCGTCCGCGTAGCATCTGATCCCTTCCGGATATGTCCCTCCCGCGTCCATACAGTCCGGACGCTCGGGAACGGCATCCGGCAAGTCCAGCAGGCGATTATCCGGGAGGCCGAAAAGATTGAGGGCCAGAATCTTCTCAAAATCCCGCAGTTGGTAATACAGGGCGATGGCCTTCTTCCGCTCTCCGTTTGCGGCGCACCAGTCTCCTGCGGCCCGGAGAATTTCCCGTTGCGCTCTTTTGGGCAGGCCATTGACGGTTTTCCGCGCATATTCCAGAATGAGGCTGTGGGGGTAATACAGGCCGTCGTCAAAGCGCAGAATGGCCGTGTGCGCCAATTCCGCGATAAGAGCGGCGGGCGGTTCCGGCAGATGAAGCAGGCGGGACGCCTGGACTGCGCTGAAGGCTTCGAACGGGGAAACGCGCCGGAGAAAATCCCGGCCCGCTCCGTCCAGCCTGTTCCAGATTTCATCCCGGATCAATCCTTCAAAGTCGGATGCCGGGGCAAAGCTTTTCTTCTCCCGGTAGTGCCGTACATGCAGGAAGAGGGCGAACATCCAGCCTTCGGCGCGGCGATGCAATTCTTCCGCTTCTTTTCCGCTAAGCGCCGCGCCCGCTTTGGCCGCATACTCTCCGGATTCCTCCCGCGTCAGGCGCAAATCCTCAACTCCCAGGTACAAAAAACCCGGTTTTCCGCAAGGCATGGGACTTTCGGGCAGGGGCCGGGAAATCAGCACCGTGTATAAATGCGGGCATTCGTGTTCCAATAGGGCATTCCATACGGATGCGGGCGCAAGTGTCGCCACATTATGAAAATCATCCAGCATCAGCCAGGTCGGGGCCTCGCATTTCAGATTCCGCAGGAGCCTGCCCGCATCGTTCGCGCTGTCTTCGTCGGGAGGGCCGAGACGCAGAAGAGCCGTTCCGGTTCGCGCGTCTATTGTTTGCAAAGCGCGACACAGGTTTCGCCACAGAGCTTGAGGAGTATCTTTCCTGCAATGGTGCCATGCCAAGATGGTTTCTTTGGGCAGGGCGCTCCGCAGGTGCTTTGCGGCAAGAGTTGTCTTGCCGTAGCCGACCGGAGCTTCAATGAGGATGCCGCGCATGGCCGGAGCGTTACGCAGCTTGGCTTTCAGGCGTTCGGAAAAATACGGGGCGTCTTCGATCATTGGCGCGGGCGCAAAGCCGCCTTGCTGAACCTCCATCATTTCAGATCCCCGTTGCTAATAAAAAAAGCCCCGTCTCCTGATGGAAGCGGGACCAGAAGTATGAGGAAAAGAAAACGCCGAAAGCCGCGCGCGGCTTGAATCCGGGCGCAGCGGGCGGAAGGTGTGCTAAGTAAGTACGTAAGGAAGGAAGTAAGTGCAAGAATCAGGCCGGTACAGTCAATTCCGTCCTGGGTGTCCACTGAAAAAAGGAGTGATTTTTGCACCACGGACATCCTGCTTGAATTACATATATTTTTCATTTTACGGCAAGATTGTGAGCAAATCAAGGGACAGGGACAGGGAGGCTTTTTTCCCGAGGGGGCGGCTTGTCCCGCCATTTTCGCCCGAGCGCCGCAAGGCGAGTGTTGCGCGGCCTGTTGATCGTTGCGGCAGGGTAGGATACATACAGCGGAAATCAGACCAGATGGAGCGATAACATGACGAAAGCCGAACTTGTCAAAAACCTGAAGGAACAGGCCGGGTTTGCCACGCTGGCCCAGGCCGAAGCCGCCTATGACAGCCTTTTTACCATTATCGGCGCGGCCCTGAAAAACGGCGACGCGGTTTCCATTACCGGCTTCGGCGGGTTCAAAGTGGTGGACCGTAAAGCGCGTAAGGGCCGTAACCCCCGCACCGGCAAGGAAATTCAGATTCCGGCGAGCAAGGCCGTGAAATTCACGCCCGGCAAAGCGCTCAAAGAAAGCCTGTAAATTCGCCGATGCGCGTATGGGCGGACAAATTTTTAATTCCACTCAATGAACACTGAATGGCATGTGTATCTTTTGGAGTGTGCCGATGGCACGTTTTATTGCGGCGTCAGCAACGATGTTGAACGGCGGGTGGACCAGCACAACGGCAAACTGCCCGGCGGCGCGAAATATACGCATCCTCGCCGTCCGGTCAAACTCATGGCCTCATGCCGCTGTGAAAGCAAAAGCGCGGCATACAGCCTTGAGCATAGGGTAAAATCAAAGGCCAGATCAAAAAAGCTTGCAACTCTGCAAGCATATGTTGCGGTCTTTGATTCCATTGCCGTCAGGCGCACACAGACCTGAGCCTTGCATACAGCCAAGTATTTCTTTTTGAGATTTTGTTGTTTTTGACGGCAATTCCGATTGCTTTGCGGGTGCCTACCAGAACAACAAGTTTTTTTCCCCGAGTTACGCCTGTATAAAGAAGGTTGCGTTGCAGCATGACATAATGCTGCGTCATGACCGGGATGACAACAACAGGATATTCCGATCCCTGGGATTTGTGGATTGAAACAGCGTAAGCCAGCGTCAGTTCATCCAGTTCCGTATAATCATATTCAATATCCCGGCCATCCACGTTCACGCTGACCGTTTGCGCTTCCGTGTCGATAGTGGAAATAATCCCTATATCCCCATTATAAATTTCTTTGTCGTAGTTATTGCGGATTTGCATAACCTTGTCGCCGATCCGATACTTTCTGCCGCCGCGCACCAATTCAAAGCCGTTCGGGTTCAGCGCGTCCTGCAACGCTTCATTGAGTCTTGTCGTGCCGACAACGCCACGGTTCATGGGCGTCAGCACCTGAATATCCTCGAATGGCCGGAATCCGAAACGCCGTGGAATCCGTACTTTCACAACATCAATGACGCGGTTCAGCGCGGATTCCGGTTCCTCGGACTGGAAAAAGTAAAAATCGTCATTTTCCCCGGCAGTCAGCGACGGCATCTCGCCCTTGATGATTTTATGCGCGTTCACAATGATGGAAGATGATTGCGCCTGCCTGAATATCTCATTCAGGACAACAACCGGAACAACTCCCGACGCGATAATGTCTTTTAAGACGCTTCCAGCGCCGACTGACGGAAGCTGATCCACGTCGCCGACGAGGATGAAAACAGCGCTCTGCGGAATTGCCTTGAGCAGATGATACATAAGGATCAGATCAAGCATGGAGGCTTCGTCAATGATAATCAGATCGGCATCCAATGGATGATCTTCGTTTTTTTGGAAACCGCCGCGCGCTATACTATACTCCAGAAGCCGATGGATTGTTTTGGCTTCAAATCCTGTTGCTTCCGACATGCGCTTGGCCGCGCGGCCAGTCGGGGCGGCAAGGAGGATGCGCTTGGTCAGTGGAGCGTAAATGCGCAGCACGGCCCGGATGATGGTCGTTTTCCCGGTGCCCGGTCCGCCGGTAATAACGGACACCTTATTGGTTATGGAAGATTTGACGGCTTCCACCTGCTTCTCGGCCAGGATGATGGACAGTTTGTCCTGCACCCACCCAAGGGCCTTGGGAACATTGATCGCGCGGACAGCTTTCGGAGCGTTCAACAATGACTTGACTCTATCGGCGACACGCACTTCAGAAAGATGAAATTTTGCGAGATAGACTGCCGGAATGGCGCAATTTTGCGGCTCGTCAGGATTATCCAGAGTTTCAACAACTATTTGCTTCGCATCCACAAGGAGTGACAAAGCATTTTCAAGGATGCCCGGTTCAACTTCCAGCAACTCACGCGTTTTCGAGAGTAAAAGGTCACGGGGAACAAAAACGTGCCCGTCCTCGGAAAATTCGTGCAGCGCGTGAATCAATCCAGCCTGGGCGCGTTCCGGAGACTGTTTGTCGAAACCCATTTTCTCCGCGATGCGATCCGCAGTCAGGAAGCCTATTCCGAAGATCTCGCGGGCAAGCCGATAGGGATTCTCCCGCACGACCTGGATGGAATCGTTGCCGTACTGTTTATAAATCTTGGCCGCATAGGCGGAGCTTACGCCGTTGCTTTGCAGAAACAGCATTACAGCGCGTATTTCCTTTTGCTCCTGCCATGCCCTGGTTATCATGCCAACACGGGCCTGCCCTATGCCCGGCACCTCAATCAGCCTTTCGCCGTCTTCCTCAATGACGGCAAGTGTTTTATCTCCGAATGCCGTCACAATGCGCTTGGCCATAACCGGCCCGATACCCTTGATGAGGCCGGAGCCGAGATACTTTTCAATGCCTTTCGTCGT
>JAITDR010000169.1 GCA_031282465.1 Desulfovibrio sp. | reverse complement strand
GGGGTGCGTTTGCGCCGGCAGGATTTCATGCCTCGCTTTTCCATGGACAAAGACGCTTTCGTGTACCGCATCGAAGTTTACCGGGGCAAAGCCTTTGCAGGCATGTTTCTTGTGGATTTCGGCCGCGCTCCCGGCCCGCGCCGCGACCCCATGACGGCCGTGGCCGGCCCTGAATCCGCGCTGGGGCGCTGAGTGGACTGAAACATGGGTAAAACTGTCCGTTTCGGCGTTTCTCTTGATGCCGACCTGCTGAAACCCTTTGACGAACTCTCGGCCGAACGCGGCTGCCCGTCGCGCTCCGAGGCCATACGGGATCTCATCCGCAACGCCCTTGTACAGCAGGAATGGGAGGATTCTGCGGCCGAGGTCGCGGCTACGCTCACCCTCGTCTACGACCATCACCTGAGCGATCTCGCGCAACGCGTCATTTCCGCCCAGCACGATGCCCATCATCTGATCGTCACTACCCTGCACGTGCATCTGGACCACCGCCATTGCCTTGAAGTACTGGTCCTCAGAGGACCCGGCGGCGAAGTGCGCGACCTCGGCAAACGCCTTGCGGCCATCAGGGGTGTCATGTTCGGCAGCCTTACCCCGGCCACTACCGGCGAAAAACTGTGCTGACGGCGCAGAACGCGCCCGGTGCCGGCAAGGGCCGCCTCAACGGCTTTCCCGGCTTCGCCGGAGTCAACCGGAAATCTCCCTGAACGGAGAGATTGCACAACAAAGAGGTATCATCAAGATGAATGAAGTGATGCAGATTATCAGACAGCGCCGTTCGGTACGCAAGTATCAACCCCGCCAACTTCCCCCGGAAGAATGCAGAAGCATCGTCGAAGCCGGGTTGTACGCTCCTTCCGGAATGAATCGCCAGCCCGTGCATATTACCGTGGTGCGGCGAAACGACCTCACAGACCGCATCACGTCGGAATTGAAGGCGGCCGTGGCGCGCATGCCGGGCAACCGCTACAGGGACTATGTCGGAGCGGCAGGCTACACGGTCAATTTCGGCGCGCCTACCTTCATGATTGTCTCGGCAAACCCGGCGCGCGCCGCCACGGCAGAAGCGGACTGCGCCTGTGCGCTGGAAAACATGTTTCTTGCCGCGCGCTCTTTCGGCATCGGCTCCTGCTGGGTCAACCAACTCGGCTCCGTCACCGACGACGACGCGTTTCAACGCTTTCTGCAAGAAGAACTGGCCTTCCCGGCCGGTAACGTCATTTTCGGCGCCGCCGCTTTCGGCTACCCGGCAGGAGATTTTCCCCCTGCTCCGTCCCGCAGGGGAAGCAGCAACTGGGTTGAATGAAACTCCGCCGGACACGTCTTGCATAGCTCATCCCGTATCCGGCGACGTCCGCCGGCCGGCTCCGCTGAAACATTACGCGGCGCCGCGCCGGCATGCGGCCGGATATTCCCGTGCGCGGGTTCCGCAACTCAAAAAAGACTTTGATTTTGTACTTTGCCTGCATTACAATGCAAAGCAAGAAGGAGGGCAAGCTATGTCTAAGAATCAACTTGTTCAAGCCCATGTTAGTGGAGAAATTAAAGCTCAAGCGACTGCTGTTCTGGCTGAAATAGGACTCACTGTGTCGGAAGCCGTGCAAATTTTACTAACGAAGGTAGCCCGCGATAAAATGCTGCCGCTCGAATTGCTGACCCCAAATGAGACGACACTCGCGGCAATGGCAGATGCCGATGCCGGCAAAGTCGAAACTGTTACAATTGATGAAATACGAGCAGCAATCCGTGCGAACGATTAAACAGACAGGACAGCTCAAACGTGATCTGACACGAAACGCAAAAGGTAAATACCGTACTATATTGGAAGACACCTTGATACCTGTAGTGATGGCTCTAGCTGCCGATAACCCGCTGGAAACACGTCATCGCGACCATGCGCTGACGGGAGCATGGAAAAATTACCGAGATTGTCACATCAAACCCGACTTGGTACTGATTTATCAAAAGCCGGATGACGAGACCCTGTATCTCGTCCGTTTAGGATCGCATGCCGAGCTCGGTATTTGACATAAAGCTCTTGACAGCCCGCATGCCGCAACAACAGTGTACGGCCGCTCTGCCCGGAAAAAGCCTGACCGTACCCGTCCGCGCCGGCATACTCCACAAGCCGCCTGCTCCCGGATAATTTACAAAAATGTCGATAATTCGGCGATGCAGGCAAAACACGCGTACCGGCAGCCGCCTCACCCGGCGATCACAACCCCGCCGATCCGCCGCAACGCGCAGCAGCCGACGGGCAGTACGCGCCGGTCCGAAAACGAAAAAATTTCTACATAAATGTACGATTATCCGCGGCAAACGCTCCCCGCTCCGCGCACAACACCTGAATATCATTCTATAATGGGCCTGTAGAATACATATTGCAAGAGTGGGGCAGGACATCTGCCGCCGGCGGGACCGGCAACGGGCTCCGTTCCGACGCACAGCGTTTTACAACCGCAATCATCAGGAGAACACCGCGATGATCAGAAAATTCGTCATCCTGCTGTCGGCCGTCATTACGGCTTTGTGCGGAACGGCCTTTGCCGCCGATACCGTCAAGGTCGGCATACTCCATTCCCTCTCCGGCACCATGGCCATAAGCGAAACCACGCTGAAAGACGTCATGCTCATGCTCATTGAGGAACAGAATCAAAAAGGCGGACTGCTCGGCAAAAAGCTCGAAGCCGTGGTCGTCGACCCGGCCTCGGATTGGCCGCTGTTCGCGGAACGCGCCCGCGAACTGCTGACGCAACGCAAGGTCGCCGCCGTTTTCGGCTGTTGGACCTCCGTATCCCGCAAATCCGTGCTGCCTGTCTTCGAAGGTGAAAACGGCCTGCTGTTTTACCCGGTGCAGTATGAAGGCGAAGAATCCTCGCGCAACGTCATTTATACCGGCGCGGCCCCGAATCAGCAGGCCGTGCCCGCCGTGGACTACCTGATCAACGACCTGGGGGTGAAACGCTTCGTCCTTGCCGGCACCGACTATGTCTTCCCGCGCACGGCCAACAAAATCCTCGAAGCCTACCTGAAAAGCAAGGGAACAGCCGATGCCGACATCCTGATCAACTACACCCCCTTCGGCCATTCCGACTGGCAGTCCATTATCGCCGAAATCAAAAAATTCGGCGCGGCAGGCAAAAAAACGGCCATCATTTCCACCATCAACGGCGACGCCAACGTCCCCTTCTACAAGGAACTGGCCAATCAGGGCGTGTCCGCCGCCGATATTCCCGTCATGGCCTTTTCCGTCGGCGAGGAAGAACTGTCGGGCATAGACACCAAACCCCTGGTCGGGCATCTGGCCGCCTGGAACTACTTTATGAGCGTGGACAACCCGGCCAATGCCGAGTTCATCAAAAAATGGCACGCCTTCATCAAAGACCCCAAACGCGTGACCAACGACCC
>JAITDR010000160.1 GCA_031282465.1 Desulfovibrio sp. | reverse complement strand
TAGAGCAGTTCACTGTTGGAGACCGCGCGAGCCGCGTCGGCCAGTTCGTTGAGCCCTTTGTACATGGTGTTGTAGGCCGGGCGCACCTGGTCATTGTACATTGCGCGCACTCCCAGCACATAGTCGCGCATATCCCTGAGCTGGGGTTTAATCATCTCAACCCGCCGGCCCATGTCGTCAAGAGCTTTCCGTCGCTCTTCAACGCGCGACATGGCGCGCGCGTCCTGAACAAGTTTCGCGAAGCTGTCCAGGCTGCTTACAGCATCATCTATCAGTTTCGGCTCAAAATCGATCAGAAAATTGTTGAGATGCCGCAGGATGTCCGAAGCCCTTGTGGACAAATCACTGCCCATGACGTTGACCCGCGCATAGCGGCGGTACAACATAAAGCCGTCTTCCGAACTCTGCAGTTGTATGATACCGAACACGGACACCACGGCCAGAAGTATGATCATGAGTCCGAATCCGCTGATAATCTTCAATTTAGTTGTCATGCCTATCTCCCCGTAAAGATGCTTTTGTCCCGTGGCCCCGTAACGGGACGTAACGTTCAAGAATGTGTTCAAGGAGTTAGCCTTAACCAATTTATCCGTCAAGCACTTTTTCGTTTGCCGGCCGGCATGTTCTCTTTTCTGCGCGCCGTCGGACCCGGCCGGCGTCACGGTCTGTTGACAGCGCGAGCCGGGCCGCTCTATGGTGGCTGTGTCGTGCGAAATCCGGACACGCCGGTCGGGAGACCGGCGGGGCGTGATCCGAAAAGCGCGCCGTGCCCCGCCGGCGCATGGTTCAATGCAACAATGCTGTGAGGCGGCCGTGACGGATGTCCCCTTCCGCAAACTTTCTTCACTGAGCTTGGTTATCCCGGTTTTCAACGAGGAAGAAAGCCTTCCTGCGTTGCGGGCGGAGCTTGAGCGCCTGTTGCCGTCTTTCGCAGGCATTGCCGTCGAGGTGATACTGGTCGATGACGGCTCCACGGATGCCACGCCGGCGTTCTGCGCGGCGTGGGCCGCGGAAGCCCCCTGGGTCAAGGTGGCGGCGTTCAGCCGAAATTTCGGGCACCAGGCGGCTATAAGCGCCGGCTTGCGCTATGCGGGCGGCGAGGCCGTCGTCATTCTGGATGCCGACCTGCAGGATCCGCCGGAAGTCATCCCGGAAATGATCGGGCGCTATGAGGCAGGCTTTGACGTGGTCTACGGCCGACGCCGGACGCGCAGCGGCGAGAGCCGTTTCAAGCTTGCGTCCGCCTGGTTGTTTTACCGCCTTATGCGCCGGTGCGTGCATAAAGACCTGCCTGTGGACGCGGGGGACTTTCGCCTCATGTCCAGGCGTTGCGTGGATGTATTGAACGCCATGCCCGAAACGCACCGCTTCATGCGCGGTCTGGCCGCCTGGGCGGGCTTCAGGCAGACGGCCGTGCTTTATGACCGCAGGGAACGCAGGCACGGAGAAAGCAAATATCCTCTCGGCAAAATGCTTTTCCTGGCCTGGGACGCTATTTCCTCCTTTTCCGCCCTGCCGGTCCGCGCCGTGAATTTCATAGGGCTGTGCTTTCTGCTCTTCGGGTTTGCGGTGTGCGTGTATACACTTGTCCAGCATGCGGCCGGGCATACCGTGCCCGGCTGGTCTTCGCTTGTAGGCCTGATCACGCTTATCGGCGGCCTGACCATCTGTTCCGTGGGCATCATCGGCGAGTATGTGGGCAAGATTTATGAGGAAGTAAAGCGCCGCCCCCTGTATGTCGTGGAAAAAACCCTTAACTTGGACGAACGCGGTGTGAATGCGCCGCGCGAGCCTCATGCGGAGTGACGCATGGATGATGCCTTTGCCGTTTCGTATGACGATATCGTCGCGGCCCGCGGGCGTATTTCCGGCGCGGCGCACCGCACCCCTGTCCTGACCTCCTCCACGGCCGACGCGCGCGCCGGCGGCACGCTGCTGTTCAAATGTGAGAACTTTCAGCGCATGGGCGCCTTCAAATTCCGGGGCGCTTTCAACGCCCTTTCCCGTTTTACGGGGGAGCAAAAGGCCGCGGGCGTCGTGACCTTTTCCTCCGGCAACCACGCCCAGGCCGTGGCCCTTTCGGCGAAGCTGCTCGGCATCAGGGCGGTCGTCGTCATGCCCGGTGATGCGCCGGCCGCAAAAGTCGCGGCTGCGCGGGGCTACGGCGCGGAGATACGGTTCTACGACCGCCGGACGGAAGACAGGGAGGCGTTGGGGGCGCAACTCGCGGCAGAGCAGGGATTGACGCTCATTCCTCCCTATGATCATCCGGACGTAATGGCGGGCCAGGGCACCTGCGCGGCGGAATTGATCGAAGACGCAGGCCCGTTGGACCTGCTTCTGACCCCTTTGGGCGGGGGCGGCCTGCTTTCAGGCTGCGCCGTTGCGGCCCGCGCCCTTTGTCCTGACTGCGAAATTTACGGCGTCGAGCCGGAAGCCGGCGACGACGGCCGGCAGAGCTTTCGCTGCGGGCGCATCATAACAACCGCAACTCCGCAAACCATCGCCGACGGCGCGCAGACCACGCACCTCGGGCGTTTTACCTTTCCCGTCATCCGGGGACTGGTGAAAGACATCCTGACGGTATCCGATGCGGAACTCGCGCAAACGATGCGCTTCTTTGCGGAAAGAATGAAGATAGTCGTCGAACCCACGGGTTGTCTGGCCGCAGCCGCCGTGTTTGCGGGCCGCGTGGATCTCGCCGGCAGGCGCGCGGGCGTCGTGCTCTCCGGCGGGAACGTAGACCTGGAAAAATACGCCGATCTGCTCCGCTGAGCGCGGACGGCTCCCGCCGACCCCGCGAGCCGGCGCAGGGCGCGGCTTCTTCAATCACACCCTCCCGCTTATCCGCGTCCACCCCGGAACAACGACCTGAGTACGGAACGGGCCAGAGGGGCCAGTACGGACTTGGCCATGCCCCCCCAGAAACGCCGTTGTCGCTCGCCCGCCCGCTGTTCTTCTTTTTCCTGCGCGGCGCGGTGCTTTGCTTCTTCTTTCGCGGCCTCGGCTTCGATTTTTTCCCGCGTTGCGCGTTCCTTGGCCGTTTCGGCTCCCTCCAGGCGTTCAAAGGCCGTGACGCGCTCCTCCCGCCGTCCGTACACGCGGTACAAGAGAGAACCTTTAAACAGGCTCTCGCGTTCTGCGGGATCAATCGGGCCTATCCTGCCCTGCGGCGGCAGAATGAACGCCCGCTCCACAGGACGCGGCATGCCCTTTTCATCCAGCAGGGACACCAGCGCCTCCCCCGTGCCCAGTTCCGTCAGCGCCCGTTCCACGGAAAAGGCGGGGTTTGCCCGAAACGTCCCGGCAGCAGCGCGCACGGCCTTCTGATCCCTGGGCGTAAAAGCCCGCAGGGCATGCTGCACCCGGTTGCCGAGTTGGCCGAGTACCGCATCGGGCAGATCGGACGGCGACTGGGACACGAAATAGACCCCCACGCCCTTGGAGCGAATCAGCCGCACTACCTGCTCGACCTTCTCAAGCAGGGCCCGGGGGGCATCGTTGAAAAGCAGATGTGCCTCGTCGAAGAAAAAAACCAGCTTGGGTTTATCCGGGTCCCCCGTTTCGGGCAAAACTTCGAACAGCCGGGTCAGCAGCCAGACAAGGAACACGGCGTACAGCTTGGGCGCCCTGATTAATCTGTCGGCGGCCAGAATGTTGAGTATCCCTCTGCCGTCCTCGGTCCGGATGAAGTCCTCCACGTTCAGCGCCGGTTCCCCGAAAAAGGCTTCGGCGCCCTGAGAGGCCAACAACATCAGGCCGCGCTGCACCGCCCCCGCGCTTGCCGCCGTAATGTTGCCGTAGGCGGAGGCATAACGCGGGGCGTTGCCGCTCACATACTCCAGCGCCCTGCGCAAATCCTTGAGGTCCGCCAGTTCCAGGCCCTCGTCGGCGGCAACGGCAAAGACCATGTGCAGCACGGCCGTCTGCGTTTCATTGAGGTCGAGGAGCCGACCCAGCAACAGCGGCCCCATGCCGGCAACCGTCGCCCGCACCGGTACGCCGGCGCTGCCGAAGACATCCCAAAACTGCACGGGATACGAGCGGAAAGAAAATCCCCGCTCCTCCAGCCCCCACTCGCGCACCCGCCTGCGTACGCTTTCCGCATTGCCGCCCGCCTCGGCAGGGCCGGACAGATCGCCCTTGACGTCGGCGGCGAATACAGGCACACCAAGGTCGCTGAATGTTTCCGCCATAGACTGCAAGGTCACGGTTTTACCCGTACCCGTTGCCCCGGCAATCAACCCGTGGCGGTTGGCCGTCTTCGGGACAAGAGCCAAAAATTCACGACCCGCCTGCTCCACCGCCAGCAACGGACGGTTCTCTCTGTCAATCATTGCATCCCGCCTTGTAAAAAATTTCCCCTGCCGGGGCAATGTCCGGCCTTGCGCCTGCTCGGGCCGAGAGTCGGTTCACTGTTGACGGGCGTTTCGGACGGACTTATGGTAGCAGCAATTCACCGAAAATCCAATACGGGGCGCCGTTGGGACGCCGCCCAGGCGAAGCGCCCTGCGCTGGAAATGCAGAGGAGTTTATATGCGGCCCCTACGCGTTCTGCTTCCTTCCTCCTTGGCGGCGCTGGTGTTTTGCGGCGCGTGCGCGCTGATCGCCGCGTTTTACGGCCGCTATGCCGCTTTATTTTCCGGCCTGACCCTGGCGGCATCTTTGGCCTGCATTGCGTCCTGCGCGGCGGGCATCCGTTCGGTCCGCCGCTTGTTTGACGAACTCGGCGTGTATGCTCGCGCGTTGTCGGCCGATGCCGCGAATGCCGACTCCCCCGCGGCATTCGCGTCCACCCCCGCCGCGCCGCTTGCGGACGCACTGCGCGCCCTGCACGCCCGCATGGGTGAAGAACGGGAACGGACGCGGAAGGCGGAAGCGCATGCCGCCGCTCTTGCTGAGGAAGCGGAGCGCCGCGCGGCCGACGTTCGGCCGCGTCTGGAGCGACTTGACGCCGTGGAAAGGTACCTTGCGGAAATCGCCGGGCAGACCGACCACTTATGCGAGAACCTGACCGGGCATATGCGCGCCTTGGCCGGCCTTGTGGCGGATGTAGGGGAAGGCGCGGAAGTCCAGCGCTTCCGCCTCAGCGACATCACCGGAGAAATGGCGCGTATAGCCGACAGCGCCGGGGACGCCTCCCGCGCCGTGCATATCGCTTCGGAGGAGGCGGAGGCCTCGCGCGGCAAAGCCCGCGATTGTTCGCGCGACCTGCGCGTCGCCGTCGACGACATTGAACACGTCAAAAGCGTCACCTTGGCCCTGCGCGAAGCCATGAGCCGGATGGAGGAACAAACGCGCGGCATTTCCTCGGTCATGGGGGTCATCAGCGAAGTAGCCGACCAGACGAATCTGCTGGCCTTGAACGCGGCCATTGAGGCGGCGCGGGCCGGTGAAGCCGGACGCGGCTTCGCGGTTGTCGCCGACGAAGTACGCAAGCTGGCGGAAAAAACCATGGGCGCTACGACCGAGGTCCACCACGCATTGAGCGGCATACAGGAAAGCGCCGCCGAGAACATGCGGGCCGTCACCGACGCGGCGGACCTGATTGTGAGCAGCGCGGTGCGCGCCTCCACGGCGGGCGAAGCCATGGACGCCATTGTCAAAGACCTGGAAGAAGCCGCCGCACAACTCGACACCGTCGTCAGGGCCATGGGCGAGGCGACGGAAGGCAGCAGCCGCACCAACGACGCTCTGGAAGACGTTTCCGGCGCGGCCGCCGACACAGCCGACAGCGTACAGCATTTCACGGCCTATCTGGTACGCGTCCTGTCGGACATGGAAAGTCTGGAGTACATCGGCGATTCCCTGAAACGCGGTGATACGAACGTCGGCGGGCAGCCCTTGAAACTCATAAATTGGACGCCCGACTTAGCTACCGGCATAGATCTGATAGACAGCCAGCACAAGATGCTCTGCGCCTACATCAATTCCCTGAATCGCGCCGTCGCCGCGCAACGCAGCGGCGATATCGCGGGTATCGTCGCCGGGCTCAAGCAGTACACCGCCAGCCACTTCGGCACCGAGGAATACTATTTTTCGCGCACGGGGTATCCGGACACGGGAAAGCACACGCAGATTCACAGGAACTTTGTGGAAAAGGTTGTGGATGTGGAGCGCAACCTCGCCGCCGGCCGGGAAGTCGGCGAAGATCTGCTTGAATTTCTCAAGAGTTGGCTGTTGAACCACATCCGTATCACCGACCACCAGTACGCGCCTTTCGTCAAAGGTCTGGTGGAAGAGGAACGCGCCGCGCGCAAAAAGCCGGCCGCCTATAAATAGAGAGGTTCGACATTGAAAACGTCGAATCGCTCCGCAAGGATTTGCCGCGCAAATCCTGCCGCGAAAGTACCGCAAGGCGAACCTGGTTCGCCGTCAAGCGATACTTTCAAGCGCAAAATACGATAGTGACGGAACCGTCGGCAACCCGGAAGGGCCGAAAAAAAGTTGACCTCATGGGACGGTTGTATATACAACTTTTCCATGAGGTCACGCCTTGCAGGAGACGGGACGATGAGCGGCGATCGCGCTTCTTACGACGCATCACAGGAAACAGCCGGCGACCGAAGTGCTCCGCAGGCGGCCGTCGCGGCGCACAGCACCGCCCGGCCGCGCGTGCTCAAACTTCTGGCGGGAATATTTTTTCTCGCCGGCTCGGGGTGGTTCGCTTATTGGTTCTTCTTTTTGAGTACCGTCGAGTCCACGGACGACGCGTACACGGCCGGGAATCAGATTCGCATTTCCTCACAGGTAACGGGCAATGTGAAGGCGATTTTGACGGACAACACCCTCCCGGTAAAAGCCGGACAACTTCTGGTACGTCTGGACGACACGGACGCGCTGCTTGCTCTGGAACGCGGCAGGGCGGCTTTGGCCGATACTGTTCGGAGTACGCGCAGGCTTATTTTGGAGGTCGACCGCCTGGAAAAGGTCGTCGCTCTGCGGCAGGCCGAGCTTGAAAAGGCCGCCGGCGATTACAACCGTCGGAAAAACCGCAAAACAGCCATGGCTGTCAGCGAAGAAGAGGTTGCGCACGCGCTTGAGGATATGCGCATAGCGCAGAAGGCTCTGGAAGCCGCGAAATTGGAATATCAAAGCAACCGGGCTCTGGTTTTGCGCACGCCGCCGGCCGGGCAGCCGGCGGTACGACAAAAGGCGCAGGAGCTGCGGGAGGCATGGCTTGCCTGGAAGCGTTGCGAGGTGCGGAGTCCGGTCGACGGGTACACGGCCCGCCGCAGCGTACAGGTGGGCATGCACGTCACGCCGGGTCTTCCGCTGATGGCCGTTGTGCCGCTGCACGACATCTGGGTGGACGCCAACTTCAAAGAAGTGCAGTTGGCCGGGATGCGTGTCGGTCAAGCCGTGAACATCCGCGCGGATATATACGGTCGTTCGGCTGCCTACCGGGGAGAAGTGGTCGGTTTTTCCGCCGGTACGGGCAGCAGTTTTTCCCTGTTGCCGCCGGAAAACGCCACAGGCAACTGGATTAAGGTCGTGCAGCGCGTGCCGGTGAAAATCCGTTTGAATCAGGACGATCTGAAGAAGAACCCGTTGCTGGTCGGCCTCTCCTGCCTTGTTGAGGTGGATGTGAGCGATGCCGGCGGCGCCTTGCTTGCCTGCGCCGCTTCTTCCTCCGAAAACGGCGGCCGCGTTGCGGAGTCCGCGGCCTCCGAAAAAGACGGGAACACTGCGATATTCCCTGAAACTCCGTTATATTCCACAACAGTGCAGGTATACGATACAACGGAAATCGACAGGGAAATCGCGGAGATTATCGCACATAACGCGGAATAGCGCAGAGGCATTCGCAAAATCGACGAAAACGCCGGTTTTGCAGCGCCCGCCCGGTTGCGCCCCTGCCTCTCGGCGCAGATCGAGCAGGATCTATCCGGATTTCACCAAGAGTTCCTTGACGGAGTGAGTCGGCGGATGGAGCCGGCTGCGGATTGAAACACAGTATGAGCAGCACGCGCGCACAACGCCCTCCCGGCGCGCCGTCCGCCGGTCCTCCGCAACGGAGCGGGACGTATCCGCCGTTGCAGGGGGCCGCTCTTGCGCTGCTGACCTTTGCCCTGCCGCTGGCGACCTTTATGCAGGTGTTGGACTCCACCATCGCCAATGTGGCCGTGCCGACCATTGCCGGCAATCTCGGGGCCGCCGGCACGCAGGGCACATGGGTAATCACTTCTTACGCCGTCGCCAACGCGGTGGCCTTGCCGGCTTCGGGAAGGCTGGCCCG
>JAITDR010000103.1 GCA_031282465.1 Desulfovibrio sp. | reverse complement strand
CTGCAACGGCGGCGAAGCGGCTGATGATGACGGCGGCGGCCTGGGCCGCGTTCAGGGAGTTGAAGGCGCGGGCCATGGGGATGTGGAGGAGGAAGCGGCAGCGTTTTTCCAGTCCCTGCGGCACGCCGGAGTTTTCCCCTCCCAGCACCAGCAGGGCAGGCGTGTGCAGCGTGCAGCGCAGGGCGTCGAGAACGGGGGCGGCGGGGCCGCCCGTCGCGCGGGGTGCGGGGGATGATGCGGCTCCGTAGACGGTCAGCCCCAGTTCTTCGGCCCTGTCGAGCGCCCGGCCCAGGTTGGCGGCCTTGGCGACGGGCAGCTTGTCCAATGCGCCGGAGGCGATCCGGGCCGCCGCAGCCCCGAGATACACGCCGTTGTGCTTGGGAATGATCATCCCCGCTCCTCCCATGGCGTACAGCGTGCGGGCTACGGCCCCGGCGTTGCCGGGGTCCTGCAGATGCGCCGGCATGACCGCGAGAGGCAGGGGGGCGTCGGGGACGGACAGCAGCAGGCTTTCGACATCCGTGAAACCGGGGGTAAACAGTCTGGCCGCGACGCCGCCGCACGGGCCTGCATACACGCGCGCGAACGCGCGCGTGTCCAGAAAGGAAAAGCGCAGCCCCGCCGCGCGGCAGAGGTCGGCTATTTCTTCTGTTTCCGGCGTGCGGCGTCCTTTGCGCACGAATACCGCGTCGACGCGTTCCGGGCTTGTCCGCAGGATTTCCGCTACGGCCTTGCGCCCCGGCAAGATGTCGGACGGTGCGGCCCGGTCTTCGGGCATCGGATTTCCCGACACCGGGTAATCGGTTCCTGTGTCGGGGCGGGCGGCAGCGGAGGCCGGACCGCGTCCGCCTGCGGCACGATCGGGGGTCTCTTTCCCTGCTGCGCGGTGTGGGTGTTTGTTCACCGGAAATTCCTTTACGGTCTGAAGCCTCTCCCTTCCGGGAGATGCCGGTTCGCTTTTTCCCCATGCCTTGCCGGCATGTTGCCTTGATGGGGAAGATAGGGTAGTTTACGCGCCTGACGGCTGTTTTTGCCGCGGATACTCTCGTACCGCGGCCTTGCAGAAACACCCATAACCCTATGGTCGGTATTTTTGCAATCAGTTACGAGAATGTGCCGGCGAGCGTTGTCGGGTAGGGTTTGGGGCGGCCTGCTCTCGGCCTTTGCCGCGGCGGCGCTGCTTTCAGCGTGCGCGACGGGGGGTGGTTCGGTTCATTACGACCCGGACGCGCCGGAAATGATGTCCTTGTATACGCCGCGCGATGACGGCCGTCCCCTCACGTCGGACGAACTTTACGCATTCAAAACTCTGGGCGACCTGGACCGCAACCTGTCACCCGAAGACGCGCGCACGGTGGAACTGCATTTCAAGTTTTTCGTGCATGAACGGCGGGCGCTCTTCGAGCGTTTCCTTACGCGCAGCGCGCGCTTTCTCCCCTATGTCGTCGGCGTGTTCACCTCGCGCGGCATTCCCAAAGATGTCTCCTACCTGTTCATGGTGGAGAGCGGCGGCAACCCCAACGCCTATTCACCGGCAAGCGCCTCGGGCCTGTGGCAGTTCATTCCCCTTACGGGGCGCAAGTTCGGCCTGACGCAAAACGCTTGGGTGGATGAGCGGCGCGACCCCTACAAAGCCACATATGCGGCTTCGGATTACCTGCTGAAGCTCTACAACGACTTCGGCAACTGGCATCTTGCCGTCGCCGCCTACAATGCCGGCGAAGGCAAAATCGGGCGGGCCGTAAGCGGTACGGGCGCCAAAGATTTTTTCGACCTCTGTCGTCTGGACGAACAACTTGAGGAGCGCGCCCGACTGAAGCAGGAAACGCGCGATTACGTGCCCCGGCTGCTTGCCGTGGCCAAAATCATGCGCAACCTCAAGCGCCTCGGGTTTGAAGAGCCCGGACCCGATGCCGCCTGGAAGCTGACCCCGGTCAGCCTGCCGCCCGGCACCAATCTGGCCGGTCTGGCCAAACAGCTCGACCTGAGCTGGGAAGAATTCACCGCCATAAATCCGGCCTTCCGAAGAACCGCAAGCCCGCCGACGGCCGCGTCCACGGCCTATGTGCCGCCGGACAAACTGACCGTTGCCGTGAACTGGGCAGCCGGGCCGGAAGCGCGCGCCTACGCCGGATGGAAGGAGCATACCGTCAAAAAAGGCGAAACGTTCGCCTCCATCGCCAAACGCTACAAAGTTTCCGCCGATGCCGTCAAAAACGCCAACGGCATGACGGCGCTGCCTCGTGCCGGCTCGGTCGTCCTGATTCCTTCCGGCAAAGGCGGACCGGCGCAGGCGGCATCATCGGGAGCCCAAGCGGCCGGGAGCAAAACCCAGGCTCCCGCATCGAAAACCCGGGCGGCCGGGGGCAAAACGCAGGCTCCCGACGCGAAAACACAGGCTGCCGGGAAAAAGTCGGCGCGAGGCGGGGGCGGAACCGTGACCGTCAAGGCCGGCGACACACTGTATTCCATAGCCAAGGCAGGCAACACTTCCGTGAAAGCCTTGATGGAGGCCAACAATATGAAGCCCGGAACGCTGCTGAAGATCGGGCGCAAACTGGTCATACCCCGATGAACGGACGCAAGCGCAGCGCATGACCGCACATCCGCACTCCGTTGTGTCCGCGACGGCGCCGGACACGCCGGCGGCCGAGCATTGTCTGTCCTTTGAGGATGCGGCCTTCGCCAACGAGTTGTTCGGCCCGCGCAACGCCAACCTGGATTTTCTGGCCCGGCGCACCGGGCTGCGCATAAGCACGCGGGGCGGGGCCGTCACCCTGCAGGGGCCGGCGCCTGCCGCCGCTTTGGCGCGCGAACTGCTCATGCAGTTGTACGGCCTGCTCAAATCCGGCCTGCGTCTGCACCCCGACGATGTCCGGCACGCCTGCGCCGTGCTGGAAAGGGACCCCGAGGCCGACCTCGGGCGCCTGTACCGCGACACCGTTTTCGCTGCCGGGACGCGCCGAAACATCGTCACCCGGACCCTGACGCAGCGCGAATACGCCGCATCCCTGCGCGACAGCGACATGACGTTTGCCGTAGGACCGGCCGGGACGGGTAAAACCTATCTGGCGGTGGCCGCGGCGCTGTCCATGCTCATGTCCAAAAAAGTGCGGCGCATCATTCTTACCCGGCCTGCAGTCGAGGCGGGCGAACGCCTGGGCTTTCTTCCCGGCGATCTCGCGGAAAAGGTCAATCCCTACCTGCGCCCCCTGTACGACGCCCTGCACGACATGCTGGATCCGGAAAAAACGGCTGAAATGGCGACTGCCGGGTTGATTGAAATAGCACCGCTTGCGTTCATGCGCGGGCGCACGCTGAACGACGCCTTCATCATCCTGGACGAAGCCCAGAACACGACGCCGGAACAGATGAAGATGTTCCTGACCCGTCTGGGTTTCGGGTCCCGCGCAGCCGTCACCGGCGACATAACGCAGATAGACCTGCCCAGGGGACCGGACGGAGCCGGACGCTCCGGCCTGATACAGGCGCTCGGCGTGCTGAAAGGCGTGGAAGGCGTGAACATGATTTTTTTTCAAAAGGATGATATCATACGTCACCCTCTCGTGGGTCGCATAGTGGATGCCTATGACCAATATCAAAAAAATTCCCGATAAGGCCGGCACGGGATTTTCCCAACTCCTGGCGCGCCTGGGTGAAAAGCTCCCGCCCTGGGGCTTCTATCTGCTTCTTGCGTCTCTGGTGCTCCTGTCGGTGCCCGCCGCAGTGGACCTCACTCCGCGCCCGGACATGCTGCGGGAAGGCAGCATAGCCCCTGCGGATATCGTCGCGGACCGCAGTTTTCTCTACCGCGACGATGCCGCGACACGGGCCAGACAGGACTTGGTGCGCAAAATGCAGCCGCTGGTGCTGGATTTCGTAAGCGTTCCCGTTGAGCAACTGCACCGGCGCGTGCAGCGCATCTTCATCGACGCCAATGAGGCGCTGGAACTGGACGAACAGGAGGCGTTGCGCGCCTACCTGTCCCGGGAGATGAACCGTCAACTGACCGCCGGAGAAATCGGGGCGCTGACTTCGCGGGCGCTGCAGGATGCCGCCCTGCAACGCCTGTTGCCCATAGCGGCATCCTACCTGAACGGCGGCGTTCTGCAGGAAATTTCCATAGTCAGCCCGTACCCCGGCGGGGTAGTGGTGCGCAACAGGGAGACGGGCGAAGAAAAACGCATAGAAGAGAGTTTTGCCCTTCCGGATATCCGGCGGCTGGAACTGCTGCTTTCCCAGGAAATTCGGGGACTGTCTCTCAGCAATGATGAAAAGCGCATACTCGACGCCATGTTCGACGACCTGCTGTATCCTTCGCTGCTGCCCAATTACGAGGTCACCAGGCAGCGCGCGGACGCGCTTGCCGGTGCCGTCGAGCCGGTGACGCACCGCGTGCAGCGCGGGGAGGTCATACTCCGCCAAGGAGAAAAGGTCGACGCGGAGCAGGAACTCAAGATGCAGATTTTCCTGCAAAACAAGGAAGACCGTTTCAATACCAAGCTGTTTCTCGGCACGGCGCTTTTCGCGCTGTTGACCGCAGTCGGGCTGCTTTTTTCGCCCAGCGGGTCGGTGTCGGCGCGCATGGAAAACAGGGATTTCATCTTTCTGGCGGTACTCATGGCGATTTTTGTGCTGCTCGCCAAGGCGATAGCCGTCCACGGGGAGCAGTTGGCCGCCGTGAGCGGCAAGTTCCTGCCCGAAAGCCTCGTTTTCGCGGTGCCGGTCGCCGGGGCGGCCTCGCTGGCCGCCCAGATTTTTGCCGCCCGGCGCTATCTGGTCACGGGTATCCTGCTGGCGTTTTTCTGCACGATAACGGTGCAGGGAACGATGGCGCTGTTCCTGTTTTACTTTCTCTCCGCCATGTGGAGTACGCGCCTGACCAACCGCAGCGCGACGCGGCGCGACGTGGTCCGCTCCGTGCTGCCGCTGACCGTCGGGCTGACGGCCATGTGGGGCGCGACCACCATGATACAGGGCGGGGCGCATACGCGGTATCTGTCCGAGCTGCTGGCTTTGCTGGGGGGCGGGGCGTTCTGCTCCATGGTCATCACCTTTGCCCTGACCCCGCTCGTGGAGATGGTTTTCGGCTACACCACGCGCTTCAGGCTCATGGAACTGATGAATCTGGAGCAGCCCCTGTTGCGCGACCTGATGATGCTGGCCCCCGGCACCTACCACCATTCCCTTGTCGTGGCGAACATGAGCGAAGCCGGCGCCAAACGCGTGGACGCCCACGCCATGTTGTGCAAGGTGGGGGCGCTGTATCACGACATAGGGAAAAGCCTCAAAGCCGGCTATTTCATAGAAAATCAGACCAGTGCGGGCAACCCGCACGACCGGCTTGCGCCGTCCATGAGCGCCCTGATCCTCATTTCCCACGTCAAGCAGGGCATCGAACTGGCCGAGAAGCACAGGCTGGGCCGGGAAATCACGGACATCATCGCTCAGCACCACGGCACGGGGGTGATTCGTTATTTCTTCGACAAGGCCGCCGCCATGCCCGACATGCCGCCGCCTGCCGAGGAAGATTTCAAGTATCCCGGTCCCAAGCCGCAGAGCAAAGAGGCGGCCATCGTCATGCTTGCGGATATTGTCGAAGCGTCGAGCCGCACGCTGGTAGATCCGTCGCCCGCCCGTCTTGCCCAACACATCGACGGCGTTATGAAAAATCTGTATTCTTCCGGTCAGTTGGATGAATGCGACTTGACCTTGCGCGACCTGTATGCCCTGACCGACAGTTTCAACCAAATGCTGCTCGGCCTGTATCATCAGCGCATCAGTTACCAGCTTCCCCAGGACAAGAGCGCGCCGTCCAGGCTTCCGGTCCTGAAACCCGCCGGTGAAGCGGAGCCGGGCCTTGCCGGCCGCGAGCCTGGGGGAGAAAGCGGCATGCCGGCCGAACGCGGGAGTGTATCCGCGATGCCGGCAGGGCGCGGGGAAGTCGCGGCATCGGTAGGGCGTGGGGATATAGGAACGCCGGGCGGGCGCAGCAGCAAGATCATACGCATGAAGAACAGCGCCGCGCAATTTGACGAAGCCGATGTCCGGCATTCCTGAGCAAACATTGCCGCCGGCGTGCGTACTCAAAGCTCCTATGGACCGGCGCGCCCTGTATGCGGTAGTCCGGCGCATGGCGGAAGTTGCGGGCATGCCCTGCCCGGATACGGTCCTGCTCGACGACCGGGGCATGGAAGCGTTGCAGGCGGCATGCCTGGGCAGACCGGGCCCGACAAACGTCCTTTCTTTCCCTGCCCCGACTGCCCCGAGCGGACACGTGGGGGGCTTTCACGGTTGTCTGGCCCTGTCCGTGGACACACTGGAGCGGGAAGCCTTCCTTTACGGGCAGGAGGCGACAGCGTACTGCGTTCGCCTCCTGGCCCACGGTCTGGCGCATCTGGCCGGCTGCGACCACGGCCCGGCCATGCGGGAGCTTGAGGAACGTCTGGAGCGCGCCGGCACGGCGGCGCCGTGTGCGTAATATCGGGCGACGCCGCGGGGATGCGGTGTTTATTTGCAAGCCGAATGAGCGGCAAAGGCGTCGCGTTCAGCCGACGACCATGTTGCGCCCGCCTGCTTTGGCCTTGTACAGATTGGCGTCGGCCCGGCTTATGCAGGAGCACACAAAGTCGTTGAACGGTTGATTTTCCGGTGTCGGGCCCGTTTCGCAGACGCCGAAACTGGAGGTTATCTGCAACTCGTGGCCGGCAAAGCGCACGCGCAACTTTTCCACGCCGGAGCGCAGACGTTCCGCCACCCCCAACCCCAACGACAACGGCATGCCTGGCAGCAACATGAGAAATTCCTCGCCCCCGTAACGGCAGCAGATGTCGTCGGGACGCAGGGCGCGGGCAATGTGCGTGGCGAAAAGTTTCAAAACCTCGTCGCCGCAAAGGTGCCCGTAGGTATCATTGAAGAGTTTGAATCTGTCGATATCCGTGATAATCAGCGTGGACACTTCGGGGCGCATCGTGCTGAACACTTCTTCCGCAAAGTGCATGAAAGCCTTGCGGTTGTATATGCCGGTCAGCGCATCCCGAAACGACATGCTTTTGTATTCTTCACTGGTTTTCGTCAGTGAAGCAATACGTTGCGTCAACTGCCGCGTCAAATGGTTGAGCGCTTCAGCACATTCACCGATAAAGAATTCCTTGTTGCCGTAATCGCCTCCGGCGATCTGCTTGATCTGCCAGGCCAGCCTGCGCAATTTGCCTTGAAAGGATTTCAGCGCATCTATAGTGATGCCCTGCACCGGGGGAGAATAGTCCAGGTCGCCGTCGGACAGCGCCGTCGACATCTTGCGGATGCCCCAGGCAATGGAGAGCAGTTCCTCAAAATTCCTGATGCCGCGCAAAGCCTCGGGCGGCGGTTCATTGCTGCATTGCGGCGCGGCAATAACCTGCAACAGATATCCCACAGCCTCGGCCGCAAGCGCGTCGGCCTCCACCGGCTGTTGCACGTGGGCCTCCGCCGGCTGTTGCGCGGCAGTCTCCTCCGACTGTTTCGCGGCAACATCTGCCGGGGGACGCGGCTCCGTTATCTGCACGTCCATGACAAATCCATGTTGCTGATCAGCGACCGGCCGACTGCTCGAAGGCCTGCGCTGCATGGGGGAGAAAACCGTTACCCGGTCGGGGCCGCCGGGAGGCGTCCGCCCTGTCGGCGGATGCGGCGCCGCCGCTGATATCTCTGTAAGGTCACACTCCGGAAGCAACGCGGCGCTAAGGCGCCATCACTGCGAAATCTTTCCGGATATTGACGATATGGTATTGAGTATAGCTGTCGAGGCCGAGCAGGTCAAGCGGCATTACTGCAAAAATCCGTCGGCGCGGCGTGAAGCAGGCGCAGGACGGGGAGGCCGCCGGGGCCGGCGCCGTCCTTGCGGCGTTACGGACGGGAAACGACGGAGGCGACAGCATCCCCGCCATGCATCCGCGGTATATGGATATGTGAAATCGGTATTTTCTCTTTTCGAAATCCGGGCGTAGCGTCTTCGGCAACGTGGGCTGCCGTTCTCTCATGCCGGTTCCGAGGCGACCTCGCCGTCGTATTGTCCGGAACCGGAACGTCCGGGCCGCGTCCGCTCCGTATCACCGAATTTTGCCGCAACCGGGAGGTCATTACATGAAACACTGGATTATCGCCCTCGTGCTCGCACCGGCGCTGCTTATCGCCGGGCTTGCCCACGGAGCGGAACTGCGCATCAGCAAACAGTATGGTATCAACTACCTGCCCCTGATCGTGCTTGAACAGCACAAACTTATTGAAAAGAACGCAAAAGCCGCCGGTCTCGGCGAGGTTGCCGCCGTCTGGACAACCCTGGCCGGCGGGGCAGCCGCCAATGATGCTCTGCTTTCGGGCAGCGTGGACATTATAGCCCTCGGCGTACCCCCGTTCATCCGGCTTTGGGACAAAAGCAAAGGACAGGCCAAGGCCCTGGCCCCTTTGTCCGAATTCCCTCCTTCCTTGACGACCAACAATCCGAACGTAAAAACCTTCAAGGATTTTACGGAAAAAGACAGGATAGCCCTGCCCGCCGTCAAGGTTTCGCTCCAGGCGCTGATTCTGCAGATAGCCGCCGCCAAGGAATACGGCCTTGCCGACTATGACCGCTTCGACCGCCTCACCGTCACCATGAGCCACCCCGACGGGCTGCTCGCTCTGACTTCCGGGAAATCCGAGATAACCGGGCATTTCACGCAGGAACCTTTTCTGTCCGCCGAACTGAAGCACCCCGGCGTCCGCGTGGTACTCGACGGTTACGACGTGCTCGGCGCGGCGACCTACCAACTGCTGGCAGCCTCAACCAAGTTCTACGAGCAGAACACCAAGCTTGCCGAAGTGGTCGTGCAATCGCTGGAGGAAGCCGATGCCTGGATCGCCGCCAACCCCAAAGAAGCAGCCGAACTCTACGTGAAGGCGGCAAAATCCAAGGAATCGCCCGCCGAAATCCTGGTCATGCTGCAAAATCCGCACGCCGGCTATACCACGACGCCGAAAAAGACCACCACATTCAGCGATTTTCTCTATGAAGTGAAAGCCATCGGGAAAAAACCCGCCGACTGGAAGGAACTCTATTTCCCGCCGACGCACGGTAAGCCCGGCAGTTGAAACGTAGCGCGGCATTTCAACATTGAATTTCCGTGCCTCCGGCGGTCTGTCGGCAGCATGCGTTGAAAGTTTTCCGGACCGATCATGGATGCGACGTCGATACCCGAAAGCCCGCCCTTCCTGGAGGTCAGGAACCTGACATTGCAGTATACGACGCCGCAATACCTGGTGACCGCGACCCGGGATGTCGGGTTTCGCGTCGCCCGCTTCGACAGGCTGATTCTTCTCGGCCCGTCGGGATGCGGCAAATCGACGATTTTGAAAGCCGTCGGCGGATTCATCAAGCCGGCCGGGGGAGAAATCCGGCTTCAGGGCAAGCTCGTCACAAAACCCGGAGCGGACAGGGGGATGGTGTTTCAGGAATTCGACCAGCTCCTGCCCTGGAAAACGGCCTTGGAGAATATCGTTTTCGCCGTGACCTCCGCCCGGCGGCTGCCGCGCCGGCAAGCCCTTGAAGAAGCGCGCGAATGGCTGCACAAAGTCAATCTGACGGCCTTCGCGAACGCCTATCCGCATGAGCTGTCCGGCGGCATGAAACAACGGGCGGCCATCGCCCGTTGCTTGGCGCTCAATTCTCCGCTCATTCTTATGGATGAGCCTTTCGCTTCTCTGGACGCGCTTTCCCGAAGCGCAATGCAGGAAGAGCTGCTGCGGTTGTGGGAAGAAACCCGCCGTACGCTGATCTTCGTCACCCATTCCATAGACGAAGCGCTCATCCTCGGCACGCGCATCATTCTGTTTTCCCCGCACCCCGGACAGGTACGGGCCGAATTCACTCCGGCCCGGCGCAACGTCGGGCCGGGCCTGCGCGGATATGAACTGCGGGAACGCATAGAGCACCTGCTTTTTCAGGACAGGGTGGACTATGCCGTTTGAAGCGAAGCGCCCCGCGCTCCGTTCCGAAGCCGGGGATCCGGGCGGAGACGCGGCGGCATCGGCCTGCGCGCTGTGGCTGAACAACGAGTACACGCTTGCGGAAGCGGGGCGTCTGCCGGAACTGCAGGTGCATCTGTCCCTTGTCGACCGGCTGCGGCAGGTAACCGCCGTCAGAAAAGGGTGCGTCGTGCTGCTGCTTGCCCTGCTCTGGCAAGCGTATGCCGTGCTGCTGGACAACGACCTGATGTTTCCGACCTTCAGCGCCGCGTTGCTTGCGCTTTACGACGCCCTTGTCCAGGGGGAATTGCTCCGCGCCGTGGGCACGTCCCTGCGCGTTCTGGCGGCAGCCTACGCCGTCGGAGTCGTCGCCGCCGGTCTTCTGACGGTGTTCGCGCTCACGAGCCGCTTCGGCAGCGACCTTTTGGAAACCTGCACCGGCATGTTCAACCTGCTGCCCGCCATCGCCCTCCTTCCTCTCGCCCTGCTCTGGTTCGGCCTCGGTTATCCGAGCATCATGTTCGTTATCGTCCATTCCGTGACCTGGCCCATGACTTTGAACATCTATTCGGGGTTTACCGGGGTGAGCAAAACCCTGCGCATGGTGGGGCGGAACTATGCGCTTTCCCCGCCTGCCTTTCTGTTCAAGATACTGATCCCCGCGGCGCTGCCGCAAATTTTGACCGGCCTCAAGGTCGGCTGGGCGTTTTCCTGGCGGACGCTCATCGCATCCGAGCTTGTGTTCGGCGTCAGTTCCGGATCGGGCGGCATAGGCTGGTTCATTTACGAGAAAAAGAATCAACTGGACATTCCGTCTGTTTTTGCCGGGCTGATTATGATTATCGTCATCGGACTCCTTGTGGAAAACCTGCTTTTCAATGTTCTGGAAGGCAAAACCATACGGAAATGGGGCATGCAATCCTGATATCCGCGGCAACGGAAAGAGTGCATGCAATCCTGATATCCGCGGGAAAAGGTCATCCAAAGGATCACCCATGCGATGTTTCGACCCTTCCGCTCTGAAAAAACTGTTCTACGCAATCCTGGCGCGCAACGGCGTCTGCGAGGATGCCTGTTTCCATGTTTCCGAAGCCGTTATACAGGCGTCATTGCGCGGCGTTGATTCGCACGGGATCAATCTTTTCCCGCATTACTACGCCGCGCTGAAGGCGGGGCGCATCAATGCGCGCCCGCGGTTCACACCGGTCCGCACCGGCCCGTCCGCGATTGTCTTCGATGCGGACCACGGCTTCGGGCATCATGCAGGCGCCGTCGCCATGCAGGCGGCCGTGGATTCGGCGAAAGAAAACGGTGTGGGAGCGGTTTCCGTGAAACATTCCTCCCACTTCGGCGCGGCGGCTTATTATGCGCTGTCGGCGGCAAGGCAGGGCTGTCTCGGCCTGTGTTTCACCAACACCAACGACAGTGTCCTGGCCTACAACGCGACAAAGCCCTTTTTCGGCACCAACCCCGTCTGCCTGGCCGCGCCCATGGCGGATGAAGACCCTTTCACGCTGGACATGGCCACGTCGGTCGTCTCCATGCACAGCGTCCGCAACTGCCTCCGCACGGGCGCCCTGCCGGCTCCGGGGCAGGCGTACGACGTGGACGGAAAAGAAACGCGCGACCCCGCCGCGGTCCGTTGTCTCGGCCCGGTCGGCGGCTACAAGGGCTACGGCCTGGGGATGATGGTGGAACTGCTGTGCGGCATGCTCACCGGCGGCCCCGTAGGGCCGGAAATCATACCCATCGGGGCACGGCTTGATACGCCGCGGTACTTGAGTCACTTTTTTACGGCCGTGGACATCGCCCGTTTTCAGGACCCGCAAGCGTTTGCGCAACGCCTGCGAAGTATTGCGGAGGCCGTCCGCTCTCTGCCCCGCGCCGACCCCGACGTTCCGGTGATGATTCCGGGCGACCCGGAGAAACGCTGTTTCCGGCAGCGCCTTGTCACCGGCATCCCCGTGGATGATGCCCTCTACAGGGCCTTGACCGACATTGACGAAGCTTTTGCCGGCGCATTGCTGGAGAATACTTGAGTCCCCGGCACAGCCGATTCCCCGGCACAGCCGGTTCCCCGGCACCTCCGAGTGCTGTTTCAAGGAGACCGCTTATGAGGGGGTCCGGGGGAAATCATTTCCCCCGGCCGCCGGAGGCAGATACAGTATATCGGCATTGCAAGGTTTCGATGCTCGGCCCGGCGCCTGCTCAGGCCGAGGGTTCGAGGCGGTGCCCGGAATTAGGCGGCGCCCGGAACGAATCAGTGCTTCTTCAGGTCGGTTCGATGCGCACATAGAGGTCGCCGTGGAGGTTGCCGATGCGCCTGCCCATGCCTTTGAGCCGCATGGCT